>NC_019678.1:6300000-6595000 GCF_000316665.1 Rivularia sp. PCC 7116
GTCAATTCTGTCACAAACAGCATATAACCTTGGCGCAAGAGGCTATGACAAAGTTTACGGTCATGGATTCGTTAATGCGGATGCTGCTGTTAGAAGGGCTATGGCATTAGCAAGAGGTGCTGCATAATTTCTAAAATTTTGAAATAGTCAGTTATGTAACTCCTAATAGTATAAGAGCAGTTAGGAAAAATTCTTTAAAGAGCTTTTCAAAACTGCTCTCTGAAATAATTGATCGACAAAATGAGATAGTTGTGATGACTTACTTTAAAAAGTTACTAATTCATTATTTAAGTTTAGGATTAGCAGTAGTTCCTCTAATTAGTTGTTCGTACCCAACCCAGGCAGAAAACTCCCCTACATTATTTTCAAAACTTACTGATTCTTCAATAGGAAACAATATGAGTAATCTAATTAAATTTGAAGTAGTCGATATTGGAGCCAATCCTTTAGAAGAGAGCTTTGAGCCTGATTCAAAAGTACTTGTATTCCGGGATAAAAGGAAATGGAGTAAGTTCTGGAATACAACTTCCACTCTAGATTTAAACTTACAAAAACCAGAAGCTCCTAAATTCAATTTTGATAAACAAATGATTATTGGATTAACTTCTGGTTCTAAAAGTACGGGAGGTTATAGAGTTATTATCGACAAAATTGAGTCAATTCAAGGAAAACAGGATAAACGCTGGATAATTCACTATACCGAAACAATACCCGATGATAGTTGTATTTTAACCCAAAAACCAACTACTCCGAGCATTTTCATCGTAACGGATAAATCAGGTATTTCTAAGATTGATTTAAAAGGTAAAAAAATGGTTTACTCATGCTCGAATTAATTTCAAATGTTTATCAGCAATATATTGACAGATATTAAGCTATCTAATTTTCAAGGAGTATGATATCCCACTATGCAAAATTCACATCCCGCACTTTCAGTCATCAAAACCCGTCAAATTCGCCAAAAATTTGTCCAAAATGAAGATTACTTATCTCATGAATTAGGACAAGCAGTTAAGAAATTACCACCCTTTTATACTCGTATGCTTGCAGGGGGTATTAGCTTGTTAGCACTTGGCACCCTTACCTGGGCGCATTTTAGTAAAGTTGATGAAGTTGCAGTAGCTCAAGGTAAATTAATTCCTTCCGAACAAGTGCGTCCATTACGTTCTATGGGAGAAGGAGTAATCAAAGAAATCAAAATTAAAGAAGGAGATAAAGTAAACAAAGGGGACATATTAATTGAACGGGTTCCAGACTTACCGGAAGCAGAAATTAACAGTTTAGAGAACTCTGCAAAACTTATTGAGCAAGACTTAGCACGTCTGGCAGCCGAGCATACGGGTAAAGTGTCAACTGGAGTCGGATTACAAGACCAATTATTACTATCACGTTTGGAAGACTTTAAAAATCGCCGTGCTGCTGCTGTTGCAGAATCTAATCGTCAACTAGCAATTAAAGATGCGGCTAAAAAGCGATTGATTGGTTTGCAACTAAACCTTGTGAATGCCAAAACTAATCTTACTCATGCACAAACTAGTTCTATTAACGCACAGAAGCTTCTGCAACAAAACGAGAAAAGACTCAAATTAGCTCATAAAAGAGAGCAGTCTTTTGCTTCTTTAGTAAGTAGTGGTGCTGTTGCTCATATGGACTATATTGAATCCCAAGAAAGAGCTATCAGTACATCTGCTGATGTCACTAGAGCTAATAATGAAATTACCCAAGCACGCGATCGCATTACAGATGTTCGGGATAAAATTACTTCTTTGCTAAGAGATATTGCGGTGCAAGAGCAAGAGATTCATCAAGCACAACAAGCATACACCGCTACTCTCAATCAAGCAAAACGTCTCGATGCAGAACGCACTAGCGAAATTTTGACTCAAACCAATAGACGCAGAGAAGAACTGACTAATATTCAAGGTGAACTAGCTAAGGTCAAAACTAGACGCAAAGGTGAAACAATTAAGGCTCCAACACAAGGAATAGCTTATAATCTCAAAGCAACTGTTGGACCAGTGCAACCAGGAGAAGAATTACTATCTATTGTCTCTCCTAAAAATGAACTAGTATTAGAAGCAAAAGTACTCAACCGCGACATAGGTTTTATTAAAGAAGGAATGGACGTGAAAGTAAAAATGTCTACGTTTCCCTTCCAGGAATTTGGTACAGTAGATGGTAAAGTAATTAAGATTAGCCCTAATGCCGTTAATGATGAACAATTGGGGTCTGTTTTCTTGGCACGAATAAAACTTACACAGCATTCAATGAAAGTACGAGGTAAACAATCTAACTTTACCCCAGGAATGACTGCAAGCGCAGAAATCGTAACTCGACAAAAATCTATTTTAATGTTCTTTATTGAACCAATTATCAGTAGATTTGATGAGGCATTTTCAGCGAGGTAAAAACAACAGTTAGCATAAATCCATCTCTCAAGTAGACGTTATACTTTCGCCATTTTCCGAGGACTCATAAATACTCATTCAAATTCCCATAAATTAAATACTCCACGTACTCTTCAGCAAGACTTTTAGTATGTATAGGCTGATGCTCCTTTAAACATTTATTAGCTGCTTTATCAGCTAATTTATTTTGTTTTCTAGGAATCCAACAGAGGGAATAATCATCAAAATCAGACAATAAATTCAAGACTTGCTCGTGATAATCTAAAAATTTAGAGTTAGGTTTTATCAAATATTTTCCTGATATAGCAATCCGGAATCAAACGTGAGAAAACACTTAATATATAAAAGTAGCTCTTGTAACTCACTAATTACTAGGTTTTGTCGCTGAATTGATATATATTGCGTAAAACACAGTTAAAAATTTAGTTTCATGCATTACTAAAATATCATCAGTATTTTCTCATGAATTATTTAGGATTGCTATATCTGATAAATAACCATTTGGCTATCACCTTTGATTTCAAGCTTAGATATTCCTAATTCTTTAGCTTTCTCAAGACCAATAATCAATCCTTCATATTCTGCATCGTCTGCAAAAGCACGAGGAAGAAATTTGGTAGTTGTATGATAAGTTAAATCGGGCATTTCAATAACTGCGGCTGAAGCTGAAATCCCAGGTCGCCCTAAAGATGTACCATCAAAAGTGAGAATAGGTGGTCTTTTGGCACGAGCAGCCAACCGTGCTTGTTTTCGAGCTTTTCTTTTTTCAGAATTATGCAGTCGTTTTCTGGTTACATCCTTCAACGGTTTCTTTTGCCAAGGGATTTTTAATTGCTCCGAAATAAGCTTCATTTTCTCAATAGCTTCTACTTTAGATTTCGGAGCATTTTCAATCAAAATTTTGACGATGTGCCACTTATTTTTACCCTCTCGTCTAAATAAACAAATTTGATATTGATTAAGCTCTAATGGAGTTAAAGCAATTATTTTTTTCGGTGGAGCCATTTTCCTAATTTAGTCGCTTATTTACAAATTATAAAATTATAATTATGTAATCAAATCATTAAATTAGACCAATCCCAATCCTTCTTCACGCATAGCTTTCCACAAAATGCGTCAAAGTCTTTATCATGGAATCATGAAACCGTAGAAATAGGTATTTAATAAATCAGTTGAAGATATATGAAAAACAATAGTAAACAAATTTACAATTATACAGTTATTCTAGAAAAAGAAGCTGATGGAGGTTATCATGCTTTTTGTCCTGTTTTAAAAGGCTGTCATTCTCAAGGCGATTCTTTTGAAGAAGCCATTGAAAATATTACAGAAGCTATTGAATTATATATTGAAAGTTTAAGGGCTGATAATCAGTCTATTCCCAAAGAAGATTTAATTGTAAAGCCATTAAGTATTTTGGCATGAGCAATTTTCCTACTGTTAAAGAAGACAGAATTTATCAAAGTAATTGAAAATTTAGGTTTTTATCTTGACCGTCAGAAAGGGAGCCATGCTATTTATAAAGATAGTAGTGGACGAAGAGTGGTTGTTCCTATTCACGCGGGAAAATATTTAAAGCAAGGCACTTTGATGGGCATGATTCAAGATATTGGTATTGATAAAGAAACTTTTTTTGAGCTACTGGGAAAATAAATACGGTAACAGCTTATTCTCAGTTTCAAGCATTTTGCTGTCTATCCTTAATATATTTCATAAAAATACGTTTGGCAGTTTCCTCTAAACGCTTATTATTTTCCATTATCAACTCAGCATAAATTAATAACGGGTCTATGATAGGTTCAGATTGATTATAATCATAAGCGTTATAAGAGCCAAATTGCTTACAAAAAATAATTTCGCCTTCTGAACAAGGCTTTAGTTTCAGTTTTTCAGCTATTAATTGATAGTTTTCCTTAACATATAAAACTGCTCTTGTAGGAATAAGATAAGAAGTTGCTATTGCAGCTCCTAATTCTCCACCAACTAGAAAGTTATTTTCCTTTGCTTTTTGAATAAGGGATGCACAAAAGACAGTAAATTTACTTTTTACAATAGGTGTAAAAGTTCCGAGTAGCAATTCTGCTCTTAGAGTTTCAGCGTAGCCCATTTCCCAACGTTCTAGAAGTTTAGTATAGCGGGTAATAATATATTTACCATCACGTTGCCTTTGTAGATAACCTAATTTATATAAATTATTTAAAGTATCATTTACTGTTACAGATATTACTCCAGCAGCAATAGCTAATTCTTCCGATGACGTTCTTAACATATCGGGAGATTTCAGCAGAATATAAATAACTTTAAGACTATTGGAAGTAATTTCTGAATGAGATACTGATTTTTCTTGAAACAGATGTTTCTCACGAATAAAAATATATGCAGCGGGACTATTTAGATAAATATTACCATTCGTGTCGATAAACTCAATATTATTTGCTACTAACTTATTAATAGCAGCTTCTGATAAAGAACGAGTAATAAGAAAGAGTTTTTCATTTACTTTTTGTTGCTTCAGCAGCAAATCATCTATGACAACTTCAGCCGTTGTGCTGGTGACATCTGGTTGAATAGCGTACATATAATCAACCGACTGTAACGGACTGTAAATTGTAATTATTCCTGTTTCTTTACTATAGAACCGCTTATTTGGTCTATTTTTTGGAGTGATTTGGATATTCGGCAATAATTCAAGGTTTTCTAAGCATTGCTGCAATAAATTTTCTTCATGTTGCATACTGGATAGGACTTTTATCTAACTTCTTTATATTAACGACATATGAGTTCGTTCAGCCAAGTTTTTGCCTGCATGTCTTAATGGTTTACTAATTAATCAGCAATGTATTTAGTTCAATTTACTCTTTTTTAAGAAGATTTAATAGTAGTCGCAACTTCTACATTTATAGGCTGGTACTGATAATTAGAGAAGGGGCGAAATCCGGGTTGAATATCGAAACTCATTTTGCACAACAGGCGAAATTGGAGCGGAGTTGGAGGTTTATTAAGACGCTCTACGCGTACCTCTAGGTTAGAATTTTGTCGAAGTAACTCAAAAATTTCTGCAAGCAGATATCGCGGACAATAACCAACAATGTAGTGGTCTTCGGTATTTAAAATTAAAGCCTGAGAATCGTAGGGATTTTGAAACTCATGAGCTAACCATAACTTTTCCCCAAATTCAAGCTGATTAATCCGCTCAATTGTACCGCTTGGTAAATGTCTTAGTCCATGGCAGAAAAAGTAAAGATGGTACTGTCCTCGTTCATCAATTTCTGGACAAGGAAAAACCGCAAGTGTATCTGTTTCTCGTTCCCCACCACTACGGGCTAAAATTGTAATTGGGTCATGTTCATCATTCGGAATATTAAGCCACTTAATAAAGCGTTGATAATCGGGACGCGATCGCGACATTAATCGATTCACGAACACCGGAAATAACTGAGTTGATGTGTAAATTTCATCTAAGTGCGGAAAGGAAGACAAAGGTTTAAAGGCAAATTTCTCTTTAGCTTCTCTTACACCTTGGGTATAAACAAATCGATATACACTTCCATCAAATGTTAATCGGCCAATGGGGAACCAATAGCGACTAATGGAGTCTTGCCAAGCTAGAAATAGTGTTGGTGTCTTTGTTTTCAAGATAGTGTTTTCCTCAAGGAAAGTAGCCTGTGTTTGTTGATTTTCAGAATTGACCGAGCAAAATTACTTGCATCGGAGGAGATTCGCGACGAGTTAACGCGATTAAAGATATCTAAAATATTAGCTTCTGTGATATTGTCAAGTCGAGCCAACCAAATACAAGCTGCTTTTGGGTAACAATTAGCAACTTTCAAGAACACATCAAACGTTTTAAGAGTCTTTTTATCATCCACACTGCCATAAAACGCCGAAAAACATTTGTTTGCATAAGCCTCAACTGAGCGTTTTTGTCTTTGTTCGTCAGAAAGGTCGCGTCCCAAACTTGAAGCATGGTCGTAAGTAGGTGCTAGGTGTGCCGTTTCTTGTGAGGTCGATGCTGCTTTGATTCTGACAATACCCCAGTTTTCGTGGTGGCGATCGCCATTGCCAATCCATGCATCTAGCAGCAGATAGCCAACAAAAACATCTACTGCTGTTTGAATACCAGAGGGTGGTATCCAATCAATGGGTAAATTTACAGATTGACGGTTGATCGTACTTAGCACTACATCTATTGTATGTTGCGAAACGCCGTAGGTGCTGAAAGCTGGGTAATTTGGCACGATTGAAGAAAGAAGTTCATTACCATGAACAAGCGTTCCGCTTTTTGGTAAAAAGTTGGGTGAGACTACACCGCGATTGCCTTCCCAAGTCGAAGCCAGTTTGTAAACAGCATGGGGAAGTCCTAATAATTCGCATAATTCTGCTGCTACTTTTTCTGCCCAATCTTCTCCCAAATTAGCTCGGCTTTGTTTATAAAGACAAGAACCAAGTTCTTTGTGATAAAACCAAAATTTATACTTGCTTCCCAAAGTCTCGCTGAAGGATGCTTCATAAGCTTTTTGAGTAACAAGTAGGACTGGAAATTCATTGGTCATAAATCCAATATGCCGCTTCGTAACCAAATAAAACAGGTAGTGTTAGGCCTTAGTCTATGATATTATGAACGATTGACTGCACCTTCAAAAATTTTAGCCCATCAATAGTTTTGAGAAAGCTCTAGCTTTTATCATTCTTACAATAGACTCCAAATACTGATAACCTTGCCATATTTTCTCATCTTCAGGTGTTAAGCCAACAGTCCTATTTTTTCTAGCAAATTGCTAATCTGAGTTTGTAGAGTTTCAGATGGATGTAAAGCAATAATAGCTTCGGGAGTGGGGAGACTCGCTAAAAATTCTATCACTTCAGTTGCACTTTAAAAATATAATAATGCTAGTTTCAAAGCGACCAATATCAATCAGTAATATCGTTTAGTCCAAATTTAGTCCAAACACCGAAGTATGAATCTTACAAGCCTTTTGCAGCAAGGGTTTGAGGGAGCGGGCAATCGGTCTGCAAAACCTCCATCCGCCGGTTCAAATCCGGCTGTCGCCTTTGTGTACATTCACAAATTATTTGTCACTGTTAACAGATTAGTGTCACTTTTAACGAATTGATGTCACTTTTAACAAATTGTGTGTCACGTTCAATTATGGACACATCTTTAATAATAATGGCAGACCTCTGCCTTACCTTTCAACCCACCTTAAATTTAGTAAAGCTTGAGTATTTACTTCAAGCTTGATTTTTAATAATTTATCAAGGCTCTTATCTCAAGCCTACTTGGAGTCGTGGTGTTTGTAGATTTTTTCAACCTACTTAAAACTTGAAGAAGTGTTAAAACGATGAATTCTCCAACCAAAGCCACTGGTAATAGGTGCTTTCAACCCGCTCAAAATTTGAAGAAGTGTTGAAACAGCGAGCTACAGTTCGTAAATGGGGAAGCGACCTCTTTTCAACCCGCCTAAAGCTTGAATGAGCCTTGAAACGGAGTGACTCCGCCTTAAACAATTACTTAAGGATTCTTTTCAACCCGCCCAAAGCTTAAAGAGGCGTTGAAACTTAGCGCCTCCAATCCCTTATTTAATAAAGCTTCCAAAAGCATTTTTGGCAGTTCTACCAACATTTCCTGTCACTTAACACTTTAAAAAAGTTAATTAATTGACACTAAGGAAGGCTAGACTGTTAATATACAAGGATTTGAACGTTTTGGCATGAACCCCAGAGAAATAACTCCGGCTTCGATTTGCCAAAAATAAAAATTAAGGTGGGTTCCTCCTTGCTCGGAGGTGATTAGGTAGCAACCACTGCGGAAAACCCGCACCTCTATTACTGGGGGCGCACCTTATGTCCTATCTACAAGAGATAGCAGCTTCAAGGTGGGCAGCTACCAGGGTCAGAAAGCAAGACTGTGTGACCACAGTCAAACTAACCCATATTTATCATTGTTCAGAGACGTTTAAAACGCATGAACAACGGCGCTGTTATATTCTATTTTCAAGGTTCGGGAGAATATTTTGTATTAAGATTTGTTACGATATTTGTAAGCAGCCGAAGCTATTTCTTTGGCTTTATCTTGCGGGCTTCCCTTGACAGATTGTTTTGTTTCCTCTATGACAATTCCAGCTTGAGCAGCTTGGCTATTAATATTCTCAATTAATCTGCCATAACTCCACTGATTAACGCTGCGGCGATATTGTTTAGCGTATTTTTTCTGAGCTTCGATAGATTCTGGGCATTTTTCTTCAGCTTTTGCTTGAATTTCGCTATTTATTTGTTCGCGCATACCTTCTAATTTGGGAAGCACGATACTACCAGCAGAATATTTTTGTGCGATCGCCACTATTTCCTTTGCCAATAATCTATCGATATACTCTCCTAGTTCAGAATCTCCATATTGATTTGGTGCAGCTTGGCTTTGAGCTACTTTACGTTTGTGAGATAAAGCTTTCTTTTGCTGTCGCTGTCGATTCAGTAATCTGTAATTATTGCCCAGCAGTTGTTTGATGCTGCGGTAGGTGAAAACTTTACCCGAAATCATATCTACAACTGCGACAGTTGCAGGCTTTTCTAAACCAAGACTGACACCTAATAGAATATGAGATTGTCCTTTGTATAAAGGTTTGCTTGGGCGTGGATAAGGATTGTTGATTCTAGCCAGCGTGTTTTTCCTTCAAGTTGCAACTGCAAGCGCTTTTGAAGCTTTAACCAAGATTTGTAAGTGTAGCTCACCGTATTGATTGCGCTTGTGTAAAACCTTACAGATTGTCCAACAAAACGCGAGTCAGTTTTTAAAGGTTCGCACAGTTCCTTAATAGTTCCTGCTGGGACTTTGCCTTTGTGTTTCCAGGCTTCAAAGTCAGGGTGTTGACATACTAAAATCAACAACTCGTTTATGAGTGGTGTATTTAGCTCTGCCATTAGTTTCCATAATTCTTTACGGGTTGACACTCTGGCATTTAAACGGCATTGAATGGTAATTTGGCTCATAGGACAGCCAATAGAAGGGCTATGCTCCATAATAACGTAGTTGTGTAATAAAGCCCTAATTCTTCAATTAAATGTTTGTGTACAATCTGAAATATGGAAGACTCATTTTTCACCAGTAAAAAAGCCGCTGAAATTACAGGTTCTACTCTTCGTCAATTGCAGTATTGGCGAGAGAAGGAGGTAGTTGTACCTACTATTAACAGTTCGGGTACGGGACGTAGCGTTTACTACTCTGTTCAAGATTTACTGAAGTTGGCGGTAATACAATACTGTTTGAAAGCGGGTTTAAATTTTGATTTGGCAGCTACAACTATTAAACAAGCTGAAAGCGATAAATTACTTACACCCACCAAATATGAGTTTGATATTAAACAAAATTTGAATATGCGTTATATGTTTAGTTTGTCTGAGGAGACAGGTAAACTAGAACTTGGGGAGTACGATGTGAAGAAGGCTCAATCATCAGTAGAAACTGGTAAGCCTGTAATTCCCGTGTGTTTGGATGATATTTATCAACAATTAGCTGAAAAAATAGATTAATATTATACTTTTCCTGGAAGAATAGTAAAGACGTATTGGAGCGAATCAAGTGCCGCGTGAAAACAGGAAAGGTAGAAAGAGCAGTAAGAAGTCTACAGTTGACAATAATGGTTCTGGGCAATTGTCTCTACAGCTAGAAAATAAAGCTGAGGAGCGTTTGGACATTCCCGCAATGGAAACTTGGCTGTGGGAGGCTGCTTGTAAGATACGCGGTTGTACAGATGCGCCAAAATTCAAGGATTTTATTCTACCTCTCATTTTCTACAAACGTCTTTCTGATGTTTTTGATGATGAGTTTGTTGCTTGTGAGGAGAAATTTGGCGGTACGGATTTAGCTCGTGCTTTTATTGAAGCAGATCATCGAGATGCGTTAAAAAATAATCGTCAGCCCATTGTTCGTTACTATATTCCTCAAGATTACTGTTGGGACAAGATTCGCTTTCATCCTAAAGATGGGTTGGGTGAGTTTGTGACAACGGCTATGCGGGAAGTGGAAAAGTTGAATCCTGGCTTATCGGAAACACTAAAGCTAAAGGATTATAACGAAAAGCAGCAAAATGAGCGTATTTTGGATGATGACCGTTTATCAAGTTTAATTGAAGTAATTAGTCGGCATCGGTTGGGATTAAAAAATACTAATGCGGATGTTTTAGGGGAAGCCTACGAGTATCTTTTACGTAAATTTGCGGAAGGACAGGGACAAAGTGCGGGAGAATTTTTGACACCTTCTGAGGTGGGTTGGTTGATTGGTGAAATTATTGCTCCAGAACCTTATACGAAGATTTATGACCCTACTTGTGGTTCTGCAAGGTTGTTAATTAAGCCACGTTTGGTATTTAATCGCCAACATCCAGGAGAGGAAAGTAAAGCACCTCGGCTGTACGGACAGGAATTGAACCACACAACTTTTTCTATTGCCAAAATGAATATGTTTTTGCAGGATTTTACCGATTCGCAGATTGAAATTGGCGATACCTTCCGACAACCTAAATTTACAGTTGATAAAAAACTGATGCGCTTTGATTATGTAGTTGCTAACCCGATGTGGAATGATAACAACTACGATGCAGATGCTTATGAAGCTGATTCTTTTGAACGCTTCAAGGATGGAATTGCTCATAAGAATACAGCAGATTGGGGTTGGGTACAAATTATTTGGGCATCTTTGAAAGATAACGGACGGGCTGCGGTGGTTTTGGATACTGGAGCGGTGTCTCGCGGTTCGGGAAGTAAGAATAAGGATAAGGAAAGAGATATTCGTAAAGAGTTTGTGGAAAAGGACAGAGTTGAAGGTGTGATATTGCTTCCTGAAAACTTGTTTTATAACACCACAGCACCGGGAGTAATTATATTATTAAATCGGCAGAAGCCATTAGAAAGAAAAGGTGAGTTTTTGCTGATTAATGCTGCTGATTATTTTATCAAAGGCGACCCCAAGAATATTTTGACAAAGGAAGGAATTAAGAAGGTTGTTGAAGTTTATCAGAAGTGGGAGACGCGGGAGAAGTTTAGTAAGATTGTTAAGTTAGAAGAGTTAAATGTTGCGGATTATAATTTGAGTCCGTCACAGTTTGTAGATATTAATGATAAATTTGTTCATCGTTCGATTGGGGATATTTTGGCAGATTTAGCGGTAGCGAAGCAAGAGCGGGAATGGGCTGATAAGGATTTAAATGAGGTGTTGGCGAAGTTGAATTTAGATATGAGGGGGTAAGGATGAATGAGATAGAATTACCTTCTTATTGGAAAATTATAAATTTAGAAAAAATCTGCAAAAAAAAGCCTCAAAATGGAGCTTTTATCAAAAAACCTGAATGGGATGAAGGCACAATTTTTGTTAATGTTAAAGATACATATAGAGATGTAGTTGTTAACCTAACAAAAGTAAAACGTTTAAAAGCTTCACTTGAAGATGTCAAAAAATACGGTCTTAAAGTAGGTGATTTGTTATTTGTCCGCTCTTCGCTAAAGCGTGAAGGTATTGGTCAATGTTGCCTTATAGAGACATTAATTGAACCTGCAATATTTGATTGCCATTTAATTAGAATATCTACAATCAAAGAAATTGCATATCCTCTTTACATAGCATATTTTTTTCTGTCTGAGCCAGCTAGAAATGACTTAATTGCAAGGTCTAAAACTACTACAATGACTACTATTAACCAACAAGGTTTGATAGAGTCTACCATTCCTCTCCCCCCACTCCCCGAACAAAAATCAATAGCCCAAACCCTGCGAACCATCCAGAAAGCCAAACAAACCCGTCAGCGAGAGTTAGAACTCGAACGGGAACGCAAAGCTGCACTGATGCAGTATCTTTTTACTCATGGGACTCGTAATGAAGCGCTTCAGCAGACGGAAATTGGTGAGATTCCTGAGAGTTGGGATGTTGTGAAGTTGGAAAGTTTGCTACGAGAACCTTTAAAAAACGGTCATTCAGCACCAGCAAGTAATTCTAAAGAAGGTATTAGGACTCTTATTTTAACAGCGGTAACTAAAAATAATTTTTCTATTAAAAATACAAAATTAACTCAAGCTAATGCTGATAAAGTTAAAAATCTGTGGCTAGAACCTGGCGATATTTTTATTGAAAGAGCAAATACTTATGAAATGGTAGGGTTAGCTGCTTTGTATGAGGGTGAAACAAACTTTGCTATTTATCCTGATTTAATGGTTCGCGTTCGAGTCAAACAAGAAACAATTTTTCCTAAGTATTTGGTTGAGTTTTTTCTGACTCCAATGTGCAGAGCTTATTTTAAGAAAAATGCTTCTGGAACAGCAGCTAGTATGCCAAAAATAGATCAAGGTGTAATACGAAGAGTTAATATTCTACTACCTTCTTATGAAGAGCAGAAGGAAATTGTTGAGATATCAAGAAGTTGCGATCGCAAAATTTCCTCCTTAGAAAAAGAAATCGCGATTCTCGACGAACTTTTCCACGCCATGTTAGAACAACTGATGACAGGTAAAATATCTACCAAACACTTAAGCGAGATACACTTATGAGTGAAGCCTCCGCCGTTCAAAGACCAATGCTAAAATATGCCAATCAAATTGGCTGGGACTATTTATCTACAAAGGAAGCATTACAACGGCGAGAAGGAAAGGGAGAGGATAAACTCAAAGAGCGCTACTTAACCGATATTCTCCGCACTCAACTAATTAAACTCAACCCCGGTGTTGTCACTTCTAACAACGTTGATGAAATTCTTCGTCGTCTGCGTAACCTTGATAGTACCATTGCAGGCAACCGCGAAGCTTTAAACTGGTTGCAGGGTAAAGAATCTATCTTTGTAGAAACAGAAAACCGCGATAGAAACGTTACTCTTATAGACTTTAACAACCCCGAAAATAACATCTTCCAAGTTACTGATGAATGGACGCAAAAAGGTGTAATAGTTAAGAACCGGGCTGATGTAATTTTTCTGATCAACGGTATTCCCGTCGCTATAGCAGAAGCCAAGGGAGAAAGGAAAACTGATGGTTTAGCATTGGGAATCAACCAAATTCGTCGCTACCACAACGAAACTCCGGAGATACTTACTTTTCCTCAACTCTTTGAAGTCACCGAACTGTGGAATTTTTGGTATGGCTTAACCTGGAATACTAACCGTAAGAATTTATTTGAGTGGAAATTGACCTCTCCCCTAACCCCTCCCCTACAAGGGAAGGGGAATAAAGTTATTCAAGAAGGGGATTACGAAGAGAAAATCAAAACCTTCTTTGATAAACAACGGTTTTTGAAAGTTCTCAGATATTATATTGTTTTCCTCGAACGAGATGAGGGTTTAACTAAAGTTGTTCTCCGTCAACATCAAACCCGTGCTGTTGAGAAAGTCATAGAACGGATTCAAGACAATACCAAGAAAAAGGGACTTGTTTGGCATACCCAAGGTAGCGGTAAAACCCTGACGATGATTACAGTTGCTGCTCTACTCCGCAATATTAGCGGTGATAACACTGTAATTATGATAGTTGACCGCAACGAGCTAGAAAATCAACTTGATAAAAATCTTATAGCTTACGGTATTAAAAGCTATGAGTTAGCAGAAAATAAAGTCGAATTACAGCAACTTATCCGTGATGATTATCGTGGCTTAATTGTGGCGATGATTCACAAGTTTGACAAAATGGATGTTGTAAACCAGCGTTCTACAATTTCCGTTTTAGTAGATGAAGCGCACCGTACAACTGGGGGTAATTTCGGAATTTACTTAATGGCTGCGCTTCCCAATGCAACTTTTATCGGTTTCACGGGTACACCAGTTAGTAAAGTAGCGAAAGGGAAAAAAAGCACATTCGACACATTCGGCGAACCTAGTGACGACAAAAAGACTTTAGACCTTTATTCTACCGCCGACTCGGTAAGAGATGGTACGACTTTACAACTCAATTATGCTCTTGCTGCATCGGAGTTTCTGGTTCCCAAAGAAATTTTAGAACAAGAATTTTTACAATTACAAAACACCGAAGACGTTAGCGATATTGAGGAACTTGACGGTATACTTCAACGGGCTGTTAATTTAAGAAACTTCCTCAAAAGCGATGACAGAGTTGATAAAGTTGCTCAATTCGTCGCCAAACATTTCCGCGAAACTGTTGAACCAATGGGTTTCAAAGCCTTTTTGGTAGGTGTAGACCGCGAAGCCTGTAAACTTTATAAACAAGCCCTTGACAAATATCTCCCTGCTGAATATTCAAAAGTTGTTTATTCCCGTACCACTGAGGAAGGATTGCGAGAATATAATCTTACAGAAACAAAAGAGAAAGAAGTCCGCAAAGCTTTTATTAAAAAATCCGTTGTTTCCGCTCAAATTATTTTATCTAAAAAAGCTGTAGATTTTATTGAATCTCGTCCTCAAGATTTTACTTACGACTCCAACAGCAATTTAACTATTACAGGTAACTGTTCCCGTGAAGATGTTCAAACCCTAGAAAACTATTGCGATAACGAACCAGATGCAGTTAGTAAAATCCGTCAACTTTACGAAGACTACAGCAAAGGATTACCCAAAATCCTCATCGTCACCGAGAAACTGCTAACGGGTTTTGATGCACCGATACTTTACTGTATGTATCTCGACAAACCAATGCGCGACCATGTTTTATTACAAGGAATAGCGCGTGTTAACCGTCCCTACGCAGATGCATCCGGCTTAGTTAAACCCTACGGTTTTGTTCTCGATTTTATCGGCATTTTTGGGGAAAATCTAGAGAAAGCTTTATCATTTGAATCTGGAGAAATTAACCACGTCATCCAGAATCTTGATGTTGTGAAACAAGAACTAAATAGTTTAATGGAAGACACTGCACCTGTGTATTTACCATTAGCTAGAGGATGGGACGATAAAGCCAAAGAAAAAGCTGCGGTACATTTTGCTGATAAAGAAATACGAGAAGAATTCTTTAGATTTGCCCGAAAATTGCAGACTATTTACGAAATTCTCTCACCCGACCCAGATTTAGGTGGGGAATTCATGAAAAAATACAAAGCCATTGTTAGACTTTACGCCACAATACGCGCAGCTTATAATACCAATCCTTACATAGATTTAGAACTCGTCGCCAAAACCAAAGAACTAGTACGTCGTAACGTTAAAATTGGCGAGTTAGAAATGCCGGGAACGATTCACCAACTTAACGCCGAACAATTAGAAAAATTCCGTCAAACTGACACAACCGATAACGTTAAAATTCTAAACTTAAGTAAGGCAATTTCCAAAGACGTAATTGAGGGAAGTGCGCGATCGCCATTTTTGATTTCCATTGGTGAACGAGCCGAGAAAGTCCGTCAAGCCTTTGAAAACCGCCAAATAGAAGCTTCTGAAGCTTTAACTCAACTAAATGAAATAGCCGACGAACGTGTTGAAGCAGAGCAAGAGCGTCAGCAGCTAGATGTTGATGAAAATACCTTCGCCATCTACACTGTCATTAAGCAAGCAGTAGATAACCAAAATGTCGAGCAAGCTAAAACCATTAACGCAGTTTACAGCAACTTCCCCGATTACTGGTGGGATGCTCGTCAAGAAATCGACTTAAGAACAGAACTCTACGCTACTCTTTACCCCTTAACAAACGAAGTTGAGAAAACAATTGAAGTTAGTAATAACTTACTAAAACTAGAACGGGTTGAATCATGAGCGCTACTCCCTTACAGTCCAAAATCCAAGATTCAGCAAAGTGGAAAGACAGCCAAGAACTCAAAGATGCTGTAAGTAAGTGGGAAGAACGAATTAACGTCAAAGTTAAGAAAATTAGCTTACGTGGGATGAAGCGAAAATGGGCATCTATTTCTACCACGGGAAATTTAACGCTGAATACAGAATTATTGGAACTACCTAAAGAACTAGGTGAGTTTGTTATCGTTCATGAATTAGTACATTTGCTCGTACCCAATCATGGAAAGGTGTTTAAGTGCTTTATGTCCATTTATTTGCCGGATTGGGAGGAGAGGGAGAAGCGATTGCAAGAAAAATAAGACTTCTGGAATAAGCTTTTTGTGTCAGTATAAATTTTAATCCCTTTGAATAATAAGATTGCTGACCGTAAATCTTAAGTGTGGGAAGCGTCACTGACTAATAGTCGGAATTAAGCTAATCTATAAGATGAAAAGCTATCTCACTGGTCATGGCATTTTTTTAAGATGAAGCTCCCAGATTATGAAAGAGTCATATATGAGTACAATCCTCTAATTGAGGTGACTGCTCAAATCAGGTTTCCAACTATTTTGAAAATTACAAGCCAGCAACCTGTAGATTTTCAAGATAGTGTTAGGTTTGAATATCCTATTTTTGAAGCTTCTAGAAACCTGCAAATACCAGTTGAAGTGTCAAACCTCTTGACTCAATTTAGCCCAAATATTGCTAGTGATTTGACATATCAATTTAAGTCGGAAGATTTAAGTTGGCAGCTTTCTCTAGATAAAAACTCTATTACACTTGTTACTAATAAATATGAAAGATATGAAAAATTTATTGAAAAATTTAAAAATACTGTAGAAATATTTGAGAAGATATATAATCCATCATTTTACTCAAGAATAAGCTTAAGATACCGTGATTTAATTATTAGGTCAAAACTAAATATTCCTGATAAAGAATGGATGGAATTAATACCTAAACATATTGCGTCTGAACTATATACTCCAGAGCTAGAAGAATCAATAATCAATTTTGTCAAAAATTTAAAGTTACAAACCGATTTTGGTCAAGTAAACTTTAATCATGGACTTGTCCAGGTTAAGGATACAGAAAAAAATATTGATGAATTAGCTTATTTATTAGATGCTGATTTTTTCACACAAGAAAAGTTAGAAAGAGGTAAGAATGTTTGGAGTACGTTTGATAAAGCAAATCGTACAGCCAGAAATCTCTTTCGTTGGAGTATAACAGAAGAATTACACAATGCAATGCGACCCCAAACTATATAGCTCTATGCAAACAATAACTGGTAGTGCTACAACCAATAATTTAATTTGGCAAAGATATAAACTAATATCAAATCCTGCCCAAACACTTGATTGGCAATCTTTGTCATCGGGTACAACAAATTTAGAAGTTAATATATCTATAGATTCGCCTTTTAAAGCTGAATCGTCAGAGCAGTTCGTTTTGCTAGTCAAATGTTTAAAATTTATTAGTTTACTGTTTGCGACTTCCCCAATAGAAGGTTTAGAAGAAGCATCAGAAGCGCTTGAAAGTATGGTGGAATACTATAAAAATAATACGTCTGATTGGCAACAAAGTAGCTTACCACAAAGTTTAGAAATAATTACAGGCAACGTATTACCTAGTGAAGTCAGACCACCTTTAATTCTTGATTTTGAATAGCTTTTATTATGCCTAAAAGTTTAATTTATAGAGCCTCTTTCTTCTCAGAGGCTCTTAGACAGGGGGAAATTTTAACAGGAGTAAGACAGTTTAAACCCGTTCCAAACGAATCATTACCACAAATAGAAAAAATACAGTTTAAACCTATAATTCATCCCTATGCAATTATTGTTAGTCAAGATTGCGATTTAGACTGGGACTATGCAGCTAGGCAAAATGATAATAAACCATTTAAATTATTAAATTCAATAATTTTTTGTGAAGTGTATACAGCGCAAGATATTCGCTCTAATAAAGAGAATAAAATCAACTCATCTGAATGGAATTTGGTAAAATCCAACCGTCATATGCAATACCATTTTCTAGAAAAAGTACCTTCAAATTGTGAATTAAGTCAGGAAGGATTGCCTGAATTAACAGCAGATTTTAAAAAAGCTTTTGCGATAGATGCGGGATTTATTTATCATCAAATCAATCATAATATTGCTAAACGGCGTACAATACTTGAATGCCCATATTTACAAGACTTTTCCCAGCGTTATCATGCCTATCAAGGACGTGTTGCACTTCCCGCACAACATGAAAGTGAAAAAGGAGGATAAAAGTAGAAATTAAGTAAGGAAAATTGACAATCTAGCTTAGAAAAATCTCCATATGTAAATGGTTACGCTTCAATTGATCCCCAAAAAAGTTTATTACTAAATCGCCATCCATACATATTATCAATATAAAATTGTTCTGTAGCACTCTCCCAGTCAGCATTCCATCTCTCTTCTACTTCTAAACGCTGTTCTTTAGCGATATCATACATTTCAAATCTTCTCCCCTCTAAATATACTTGTGCTTCTGAAACAATATTTTCTGGGCTTACTCTTGCTAATTCTGAGTAATTAACTTTTCCTAGAAGCTTTGTAATAGCCTTATTGATTGATTTGTAGTTGATATCAGAAGCAAACTCTAGCTTGAACTCATACATTAATGCTTCAACTTCTTGAAAAGCACAATTCATTAACAATTTTTCTATATTCTGCTGATTTATTAAGTTAATCATCCCTACATCAAGCATTTTAGCTACTCCTCTTTCAATAGCTATTTCGGCTAATCCTTGGATTACGGGTTCCGGCATCATACCAAGTTCTAATTTATATGTATCTCTTTCCTTGAAATCAACTTCAATAAATGTAGTAAATAATTTAGTCGGATTTATCTGTTGTATGTAAGTAAAAGAACCCCAAGTTTTAACATGGCTATCAGAAACCATTTCTCGTAAAGATTCAACTAAAAAGTTGACAAGTTCGTTTCTCTTTACACGAGAAAATAAGCCATCTTCACTATCAACAGTAGTAAATGCTTTGGATTCTAAATAAGCGTACAAACCATTGTTGGTACTATAAATAAAATCGGGAAAACGCCTAATAGGACGTACTAAAATAAAGGGTGAAATAATTGCTTGTCCAAATAATCCCGCTATTATCTCACCCAAAACTCCCACGCTAGAGGGGCTATTTGTTTTCGGTAGTTGAGAAGTAATATTTAATTTACGGTAAGTACCAGGATAGGGAAAGCGTCTGTAACCACTCTTCCATAAATTCCAAACTTCCAAGTCAGCAAGTGGATTCGCCACTGCTGCTTCTGGAAAAACTTCATTTGCACATAAGATTTGATGACGATGAAATTCTGCTTCCCCTCGCGATACTAATTGGCTTTGTCGGTTAAATTCTTCTAATAAAACAGCTTTTCTTTCTGCGTTATCAAAATATCCGCTGTTATAAGACTTTAATTCTTCTGTAATTAGGAATTTATAATGCTCAAACGAAACCTTTATTTTGTTCATGTTCAAAAAAACAGCCACTCTAATTGAGAGTGAGTGGCTTAGAAATATAAAAAAATACCAAATTGGTATTGCTTTTTAGGTTAATTCATGTTTTTTAACCGCTATTTCTTCATTTTGTTGTGTCAGATTGCTTATTTTTACTCAGACACAGCTTATCAAGAATTTTCGAGGGGATTTCTTCAAAAGACTCTAGTAAAAAGTCCATCAAAGCAAGATGTCGTAAATCCTGTGCAAGAGGACGACGATAAAAACGACCTCTACAAAACCAATATCTAACTGTAGATACCGAACGAGAGCAAATCTCAGCAATATTTTCTTGACTTACTTGCCACTTTCGATAAAACTCTTGGGGAGTCATTTCAAACTTACAGCTACAGTAGAGACGTATTAAATCTTTTTCTCGCTGAGTTAGAGAAGGTGTATTCATTTATTTGTCTCCTAAGTAAAAGCCTCTAAATCGTCTTCCCAAGCAATATCGGTAGGTGTCCAAGAAGCACTAGGACTATCATTGCTTATCCAAATTAGATAGCACCACGTCCACTCACACAGATGGGGAGCAAAAGCGTAAAATCTGCCAATAACAGTTCCCCATTCAGAATCCGAATTAACCCAACGTAATTTATCGCCATACAAGAAGCAGGGAATTTTAGCTTCATCAGGGAAGTTCTTTGGTAAATCCGGAGATTGATGTAGGAATTTTTGGTTGATGATGTTTGACTTTATTTGCAAATTCCCAAGACGTATAGCAAGAAGATACTTAGGGATTAGTTCGCTATTGATTTTCGACGTAAACTGAGCTATCAAAATAGCAGCTAAACTATCTACATCCTCTTGTTGTACGTGTGACGAAGCTTCAGAGTCACTGTTACTAAACGCAACACTAATCAAATTAGCTTCTAAGTCATTTCTAACTTTTGCGAGTAATTGTGTGATATTAAAGTCTTCTAAAGCTTGTTGATAGCCTCTGTACCAATCGGTTTTATGGCTAACTTGTTTTAGCATTGAAATATCTCCTTTAATCGGGGAGCGAAAAGTCAGCGTCAGCCGTAGGAAAGTTAGGCGCTGGCTTTTCTTTTTACAGAGAAGTCTTGACGCTTGTTAGAATAACACAATTTTTGTGTGCTTCTATGTGTTTATGTTTATTTGAAAGAAAAACACACACTTAAGCCTATGATTGATGTCATGGCTAAAGTAACTGTGACTCTTTACATGGAAGAAGAAGATAAGGAAGCTCTGCAAGAATTAGCTGATGTAGAGGAACGTTCCTTATCTCAAATGGCTGTGTTGATTTTAAAGCGTGCAATTAAGCAAGCTAGGACGGAAGGAAAAATTTCATCGGATGGAGGAAAGGAAAAATGAGGCGATAGGCACAGTTGCCATCGGATACGGTGTATCGTGTTCTATGAATTAAATACTGTAATTGACTTTTGGTATTTACTCATCTCCCCAAAAGTCGTAAAACACCTATGACACCAACCATCAACCCACAACGCTGGAACCTTAAATCTCGCTCCACATTCAGGACACTCAGACAGCAAGGTTGATTTGTGCTGATTACATCCCTGCGTCACTTTAAACTGCCATTTAATCTTGTGACGAGGAGACTCAGCATAACAAGCCCCACATAAACGAATTGGCTCAAGCTTCATCCCCACCCCAGCAGGTGGTAACATCATCACTAACCTATCAACATCAACCCCTACGACACTAGCTAATTTCCCCAACTGCTGATGAGAAGGAGATGGAATAAACCGAAATTTCTCCCAACGTGCGATCGCACCCCCAAGTCCGGTAGCTTTACCCAGTCCAGAAGGTGTTAAATCATTAGCCCGTCGAAATCTTCCTAAAAAATGGCTTAAGCTTTCTCCCTCTAATGGCTTTACTCGAAACAACCAAGGCTTAATATTTTCTGCTTGCATTACCGATATTCCTCAGTTACTTCCTTCAAAGTTTCCAAATCAATTTTTTGCAATCCCTTTTTTAAAGCGCGAATTGCTGACTCTCGCAGAATCATGTCCATCAAACCAATATAACCACCCGTTGCTTCCCCTAAAGTCTTCAGAATCTTCTTACTCGAAAGATTAGAAGCTACTGGTAACTTTAAAATTTGCTTCTCCCAAATTTCTACTGTCCGCTTAAAATCTTCCCCAGAGAATTTACCAAAGCGATGGCAAGACCGAAAGCGATTATAAACTTGCTCATCCCGCTTAATCACCGTGTCTAATCGGTCAGTCCCCACCAATATGACTGGAATTTCCAATTTATCAAAGATATCACGCACCTCTGCAAAGGTTTTCGGCTTAAGACGGTCAGCTTCATCAATAATTACCATCTCCACTGCACAACCTTTTAACACTCGAAAAGCCCTATCTCTAATCTCTGATACTGTTCCTTTAGTTACCTGATACTTCAAATGCTCAAGAATCATACTGAATAAATCTCTTGCACCACACTCTTGAGGAATTTGAATATATACAACAGGTACAGTTGGAGGCTTCCCGTGTTTCTGTGTGGGTTTATGCCTTAATCTGTAAGCATTGCAACCCATAGTTTTACCCGTTCTAGATTCACCTACAACCCTTCCAGATTGACGTGATTGCCGTTTCCCCTCTAACCAATCATGGAGCTTTTTTACTTGCTCAAGGGGAACAAAATTTTTACCTCGCAAACGCTGAATTTCTGCTTGCAAGTTTTCATTATTGGTAGGAATAGCACCTAACTGTTGAGCAACTGCCTGAGCTTGTATATCGGTCATCTTTAAAACCCGTAATCTTCTTGCATTTGTTCGTAATCAAATACTTCGAGCATCTCTACCTCTGGCTGACTTTCATTTTTTGTCACTTCTACTTCTTCGGACACCTCAACAGGTAAAGGTTGTTGGGCTTGCTTAAGCTCAGCCTGTTCTGCTTTCTGACGTTGTTTTTTGGTTTTCTTTGTAGTAGTAAAAGTTTCGCGATCGCGCACCTCTGCGAAAATTGAGCGATTGCTTACCTCCTTACCTGCTTCTCTAACCTTACGACTACTGGCTTTAGCCTCATCTAGAGATACTTGCTCTGTCTCCAAATCTTGAGCAAATGCCCTAGCTAAAAACTCTTCTTTACTTCCTTTTCGGCGATAAACTAAAACAGTTGTAATATCTCTGGGGTCATATCTTAGGACAACGCTTTCCCCTGCATATCCCGCTAAAAGTTCCCCTCGATACATAAGGTTTTCAAATTGTAGATATCCTCCACGTTGGATTTGTCGTCGCATTTTCTTCATTAAGCAAATATCTAAATCCCTATCGGAAAGCAAATTTGGCATTCCGATTAATCCAGACTCCCAACGCTGAAATCTTGTCTGGTCGCCCATCCGTGCATCAAGCCGTTGGTTATAGTTATCAACTATGTAGCGTACTAAAAGCTGCTCTAACTGTCGTAGTGTTAGACAAGCATCTTTCTCAGCTTCTTTTGGGCGTTCTTGTACATTTGAACCCGTGTATCCCTGTAAAGTAGAGAATAATTCAGTGTTAAAAGTTTTAAAAGGACGCTCGACACTACCACCTTCAGACGGTCGGTCGCGAAGATGACATACAAACCCCAACTGGACTCCTATCTCTTGCAAATGGTTAGAACGAAAATCTCTTCCTCCATCTGTATAAAAGTGTTGTGGTAAGCCGTAAGTACCCCATTTTTCATGCAGTCCATATTCAGAACCATATTGCTTTGCTAAAATCGCATGGCGTAATGCCAAAGCTACAACTTGAGAACTTGGTGCGTCGTAACCCAAGTTAATACCCATAATGCAGCGTGAATAACTGTCAATGACTGTGGTTAACCAAGGACGACCAAGAACTTTGCCATGCCGATCTACTAATAAAATATCAGCAAGGGTATGGTCGCATTGCCATACTTGGTTACTGTATTCCACTTGTAAATCATTTCCATCACGAGTTTTAACAGACAAGCGTGAACCACGCCAACCTGGAGAACGAACACTTTTAACTTGTTCTTGTTTATCTATTAAAGGTTGCAAAATCCGATAGACCGTCATATGAGAAGGAGGCTTAAGATTTAGTTCATTAGCTCTTGCTTTGACTCGAATAAATACCTGCTGACGAGTCATTCTTCTACTTCCCTTATTCCCCTCCTTATAAGTTTTCAATACAAACTCTTGCCAGTTTTGATCAACTCGATACTTTCCTTTATCGGCTCTTCGATTTTGTACCAGCCCAGCTAGACCTTCTCGTTCCCATTTATCGACCAGTCGCCTAACTGTACGTACCGACTTACCAAGTTTTTTTGCTGCTTGTTGAAGCCGTTGAGTATATGTGGCACCGTCATCATTTTGCAAGAGACTTTGAATCACTTCTATTTTTAGCCGAGCTTCATCAGAAAGCTCAGAAACAATAACATTCTCTTCTTTTTGAGAAGCCGCGCAAGATAAACCTTTAGAGGTTGCAGAAAATTCAGAATCATGCATACACCTAATGTTTTATAAAAACGTAGTTGTATTATACTGTTTGCTTGACAGTTAATTCGTTAATTTATGCAAAATAATTATTTTTTGCGGTTTCTAGGAATTGACAATTAAAGTGTGAAATATCTACTTTTTGACACTTAATTTGTGAAATGATGGTTAGAAAAGTGTGATTGTTGTAAATAGTAAAAACCCTGTCATAATCCTTGCAATGACAGGGTTTGATGGATTTAAAGTTTCGTGACGAATAATTTGTTAAGTTGACAGATAATTAGTTAATGTACAAATTCCTCTGCTTCGGAAAAACGTTCTAAACTACCATAGACTGTAGCAAGATTATTTAAAGTTGTGGCTACCTGGGGATGGTTATTACCAAATTGACTTCTAATAATTAACAAGACTTCCGTAAATAGCTTTTCTGCTTCTGCATATTTAAATTGAGCATCATAAAGTACTGCCAAACTATTCAAAATTCCCGCAACATCGGGATGCATTTCTCCCAGTAAGCGTTTTGCTAACTGATAATTTTCTTTGTATATTGCTTCTGCTTGAGAATATCTTCCTTGTAAGCGGTAAATTTCTGCGATTCTATTTAAACTTTTGACAATATCGTGATGCTCTTCTCCGAATATATTTTTTCTAATGGCTAAAACTGTTAAATATTTTTGTTCGGCTTGAGAATAATTTCCTTGTTTTTGATAAACTAGCGCTAAATGGTTTAAGTTATCGGCGTAATTGGGATGATTTTTACCGTATGCTTTTTCAATTGAATCAAGTGTTTTTAAACAAATAGATTCTGCTGTTTGATAACGTCCTTGATAAGTATAGAGTACCGCAAAATTATGTAATAGTTGGACAATATCGGGATGTTCTGGATTTAAAAATAATTTTCTAATGTCGTAAGCTTGTTGATAAACTTCTTCGGCTTTTAAATAAAGTCCTCGAAGTAGATAAACATTACCTAAATTATTTAGACTTTGAGCAACTTCTAAATGCTCTTTTCCAAATATTGCTTTTCGGATTTCTAAAGCTTGTAAATGAATTCTTTCCGCATCTGCATAACGACCTAGATTTTCAGAAATACCGCCAAGATTATTTAAAATAATAGCAATAGAGGGATGTTTGTCATTCCCCAAACATTTTTTACATAATTCACAAGCTTGGGTATAATAATCTTCAGCTTCCGCAAAACGTCCTTGAGAATTATATAAAGCGGCTAAATTATTTAAACTCGCTGCCACATTCCAATGTTCTTCACCAAGCAATTTTTTACGCATTGCTAATGCTTCTAAATGCATTGTTTCCGCATCTTGATAGCGTGCTTGGTTTTCATAGATTGCAGCTAAATTATCCAGACTCTGAGCAACATCGGAATGTTTTTCTCCAAATAGAGATTGTCGCATATTTAAAGATTTGATATGCATTTTCTCTGATTCTGCATAACGTCCTTGCTCTCGATATACTTCGGCAATATTATTTAAAATAGTCGCAATTTCTTCATGTTCTTCACCAAGGTGAATTTTCCACAGATGCAAAGCTTGAAAAAAATAGTTTTCAGCTTCAGGATAATTACCTTGAATTACATAAAATGCAGCTAGATTATTTAAACTTTGAGCAACATCGGGATGATTTTCTCCCAACAATTGCTTTCTCATTTCTGTGCTTTCAATCAGCAATGGTTGGGCATCTGGATAGTTACCTTGAATTCGGTATAATTCTGCGAGGTTATTGAGGCTGTCTGCTAAAACTTTATGCTCGCCGATTTTTTCTTTAGTTAGTTTAATTGCTTTTTTGGTGATAGATATTGCTTGTTTTATATCACCTTCTCCGGCTAATCTTACAACTTCTCGGTTGAGTTGGTTTATTTCTTCGAGGTTTTGAGAGGTGTTGTTGTTCATAACTTTTGTTTTTTAAACGCAAAGTTTCGCAAAGGTAGCACCGAGTTTCGCTCTCTGTAAATTATTAATCGAGATTTATCTTATTTTATCGAAAATATTTTAATTTTCTCTCTCTTCTTCCTCTGCGTACTCTGCCTGCGCCTCTGCGGTTTTTTTTCATTCGTCCCCGTGAAGGGGAATTAATTTAAAACACACAGAAAGCAGAAAACATCTTTTCTTAAAGTGGAAGTTTCCGTCCCCGTGAAGGGGAATTAATTTAAAACCAGTATTGAATCTGCAAGCTAACACAAATACTAATTTAGTTTCCGTCCCCGTGAAGGGGAATTAATTTAAAACAGCTAGTTCTCAAGTTTTAGAAGATTTGGAAGAGTTGTTTCCGTCCCCGTGAAGGGGAATTAATTTAAAACGTATGGTCGAAGGAATAGATACAGTAGATCCTCGTGAGTTTCCGTCCCCGTGAAGGGGAATTAATTTAAAACTTAGAAGTTCCCAAGCATCATCAGTTGGAACTGCTAGAGTTTAATGGGTGGGTCAGGGATATCGCTACCCCCTTCCCCCCGACAAACCGGACAAGCAAGTTACCAAGCATCCGGCTTTAGCCAATCCTAACGCTTCCAGGGACTGGGTTTAATTCTTGTAAGTCCTGCACAAATACCTCGTCTTCACACCCAGGGGCTACTGAATGTACTTGTCGGTGACAGTAGTAATGCATCAATTCTAGATTAGCGTAAGTATCTTTACCACCCCTACTTTGAGGAACTTTGTGATGTTTTTGAATTGGTTCATCATTAAACAATGATTCCCCACAAACGCAACACTTATATCCTTGTTTTCGGGCTAGCTTTTGGTAAGAAGGAATTAGATTTTGAGATTTTCTCTTAGTTCTTGACTCCCAATATTTAACCAAATCTGGGTTATCATAAGAAGCATCACCTTTGACTAAAGTGTGCCTTCTAATATTGAACCAACTAAACTTGAGAAGATACTGACCTGTCCGCTTATCCCCCTCCGGGTTCACCAGTTTGCTTATGCCGGGGAACCCGTCCACCGCAACTGGTTCACCGAACACCCAGTTATCATTTCTATCAAAGTTTAGTCGTCCCCAGTACTTATGTTTACGCCATCCAGAACTTTTCTTTGGATGCACTCTTTTGGCGTACCTGTTTTCTCTGACATACATCCAAGTATCTAGTTTGTGGAATATGTGGGAGGAAACGACTGTACGGTAATAATTAGCAACTCCGCGAATAATCGGGTTAAGTTTGGATATCAAATAATTAACATTACTGCTCTTATTTTCTAACCAAACTTGCTTAATCTTATTCCGTACATCTTGCAACGCTTCTTTACTGGGTTTAATCAGTACTTTCCGCCCAATTTTGGTATTTTTATCCTTGTACCATCTGATGTTAAAGCTCAAGAAGTTGAATCCTTCACTCAGATGTACTATGTTAGTTTTAGCTTTGGATAAAGCCAAACCTTTAGATTTCATCCAGTGGGATAGCGTCTCAACCACGCAAGCGGCATCTTCTTGAGTTTTGCAGAAAACCACAAGGTCATCTGCGTAGCGCACGATACCACGATTTCCAATAGTATGACCGTGTTTATCGTATCTAATGCCGAGCGCAGACTCCATACCGTGTAAAGCAATATTCGCAAGCAAAGGCGAGATTATTCCGCCTTGAGGTACACCAGTTTCTGTATCGTTAAAAACGCCCTTGTCTACATATCCAGCCTTTAACCACTGTTGAATTAACTTCTTTGCGGGGAAGTTACCAATGGTTTTAAGTAAAGGGGAGTGAGCGATATTATCAAAACAACCCTCAATATCTGCATCCACAACCCAGCTTTTAGTTGAGTTGGCTTTAGACATTGAATGTATTCTTTCTATCGCATCATGTACGCCTCTACCGGGGCGGAAACCGTAAGATGTTCTCTCGAATTGTGCTTCCCAATAAGGTTCTAAAGCATTTTTCACAATGGCTTGTAAACACCTATCGATGACACAAGGGATTCCGAGGGGACGTTGTTTACCGTTGGATTTACGGATATAAACCCGTTTTACTGGTAGTGGTTTCCAGGGAGGACACCTTGTTAAAATATCAACCAAAGTTCCTCTAGCTCCTGGGGTCAAAACCAGTAATTTATCCACACCCGCAGTTTTCTTACCAGAATTTAATTGCGTGACTCGTCTAACGGAAAGTACTATGTTAGAATAGCTACGCATGAGTAGCTTTTGAAGACTACGAATCTTTTTTAAGTCACCGTCTCTGGTTGCCTTGAAAATTCTTTGTCTAAGTCTGGTGACTACCCGGTTAGCATGTTTCCATTTAATGCTATTCCAGTCGGTAGCCCTCTCGGTTACGTTCACAATTGTAGATTGCACCATAACTTTTCCCGAAAAGTTAACTTTTCTTGTTGCATAGAATTCAAGGGATTCACTCGCTACACGTCAGCACTCTTTCGGGTTAGTCATTAGACCTATCTGCCCAGTTATGATTTCCTGTTTACCGTTGGGCTTGGCAGCATTCGCTTCTTGTAGCGTCTTACACCCACTGTGGAATTAAAAATCGGATTACTCCAATCCCTACTTACAGCGTCGATTCTAGTTGTAAGACCTCAATGGGGTTACTTCATATCACACACAAGAGATACAACCATTACGGGTTCCTTCTATACACCGGAAGTTGTTTGATGCCTTATATTCCGAGGACAGGGCGAAATATCTAACTCCATTTATCGTGTCAGCCGTTTCGATAATTCCTCATCACGGTGCCTCGTCAAAGATTCACTTTCGTTAACCCAAAAATGATTTTACCCTAGCGCCTCATCCACTTTTCGGCTAGTAGATTTTACGCATTTCCCTCTAGCTCTGAGACATCATAGTTACCCGTGATGCCCCTTCGGGCAGGTACTGGTCAGACATTAACCAGGAGTAGTTACAAGCTACTCACTCTCGTGAGCGACTGATAGTCGCACCCATCCCCGTAAGGGGTTAAGGAATTAAAACTTCGTAGAGCTCAATACCAGATCGTGAACCAAGGAGGTTTCCATCCCCGTAAGGGGTTAAGGAATTAAAACAAGTTAGAGATTACTTACTTTTTGATCGTATTGGCGTTTCCATCCCCGTAAGGGGTTAAGGAATTAAAACTGAAAACCGCATTGTCGCCAATTGCCGCATTGAAAGTTTCCATCCCCGTAAGGGGTTAAGGAATTAAAACAATTGCAGCATGCAAATAGTGTAGAAGATGTGGGAAAAGTTTCCATCCCCGTAAGGGGTTAAGGAATTAAAACCATATTTCTACAAAATCCACATCTGTGGTAGGTGATAGTTTCCATCCCCGTAAGGGGTTAAGGAATTAAAACAATAAGCGGAAAATTTTTGGTCCTGCTGAAACTCTTAAAGTGTTTCCATCCCCGTAAGGGGTTAAGGAATTAAAACCCTACCATTCTAGAACTATTACTATAACTGGATTTCAAGGTGCCATTTTAGCGGGGGTCTAATTTAACAACCAATAAACCGAAATTTTTGATAAAAACTAATCCAAACACCAGCCTCAAAGCACCATGTAGTAGTCAATTAGCGGGGGGTAACAGAAGAATCAATATTTCGGCGATCGCCTTACCCCCGCTAAAATATTACGTATGCTCTGTCAAAACAAACACAATTGCTATGAATTGGAAACGTATAATTAAGTTTTCAAGGTTCTGTAATTTCCTGGATAAAGTATAACAAAAAACTCAAAAATTTTCATAGTGCCAAAATTAAAAATCTTTAATACCATTTCTTTATAAAGATGCGCCTAATTTAGCCCGCGTAGGCGGGCTTAGTTTCAGTAGCCCCAGCCTTCCAGGCTGAGGGCGATTAAGCGCAGCCTCATACAGAATTGGTATAACCACTGATATCTCTATATCAACAGTTATCGTTTTACGGCTCACGCCGATGAAGTTGTGAAGCTCTGCGGGGGAATCTTCCCCCGCAAGACTTCGCGTGAAGTTCGTAAAATGATTTTGAAAAAATGAAAACTCCGCAAGAAATAGCCAGCGAACTAAACCAGTTTTATGGTTCAACTACTCTCTACAAACACTGGCTCGGCTTGAAATATACCGAAGGTGTTCAATACCTAGCGCAAGAAACTAATTGCTACTGGTTATTAGATGCAATAGCTTCACATCAAACGAAGAAATTCCTATCAAATCCAAAACTCCGAGAATTTCAAATTTGGCATTTACGAGTTCAAGAAAATTCGGGTGTTTTGATATGTGAGTGGGATACGAATCAAGAAGTATTACGCCAAGAAATTGAATATACTGATTTTCCGTTGAGCCATATCAAACTTTATCTCGTTGAAAAAGTTCTCATGCTCCCAAACGAATACTAAATCGCTTCATATAATTTATAGGAGAAAATAATGATTCAGGCAATTAATTCAGAACAAGTATTCGTCACAAACCTCGAACAATTCATGACGAAAGCTGACAAATTCATCAAAATCTACTATTCAGGTGTCAGCGATGAAAATCATCTTCGAGAAATACTGCAATAACTGAAAAATCTAGGATTAGATACAGACTTGCGACAGTTAGAAATCGATTATCAGCACAACTGCGAAATCAAGGATTTGATGGCAGATTATCACGATTCATCTTGGTACTGATTACCGAAACTTATGTGACTTAAAGGAAAAGTTTGCCGCAATGGCAAGCTTATACTTTAATTTGGCTGCGGTTTCCATAAAGATAAAGGCATCACTGTCTTCATCATCTTTAAAGCAGTTCGCCAAGAGAACGCCGTACCTCACGGCGGAGTTTCGAGAACCTCTTCACGCCATAATGCTTCTGGATTAGTCATAACACTAGCCAGATTTTTAACACTGGGAGTTATTCCTTGTGCATAAAGTTCTGGAACTAGTCGTTTGACTTCACTAATACCCGTCGCGCTCAAACCCAAATCGAGCAGCCCAATAAATGAAATTACCGCATAAAATCCCCCTATTAAACCATAAGGATTCATGTAAAAATAACTTGAACAATTAACCAGAAATCTGCGGTTTAATAATGTAGTTCCACTCACCATGAAAAGAGTTTCGTTCAATGGCAATATTATCAAGCTCTTTATCTGTAACTTTAATTCCTGTTTGATAGAGGTTTTCGTCTAGTCGAGCTTCGACAACCAAGCCCTGTGTAGTGGTAGTATTGCCAATCAGATTAATCACTACTTGTAAGCTAGTTAATGGTCGACCTCGCCAGTTAGTTGTGATGTGACAAAATAAACGATGCTCTATTTTGTTCCATTTACTTGTACCAGGAGGAAAATGGCAAACATGAATACTTTTACCAATTTCGGTTGCAAACTCTTGCAGCTTTAACTTCCATAGTCGAGAACGATAACTATTGCTACCACCCGAATCTGCTGTAATCATTATATGCTCAGACTTTGGATATAAAAGATTACCCATTGAGTACCACCAATGGCGAATAGACTCGACCGCAAACTCTGCGGTGTCATGGTCAATGCCGACATTAACCCATCCTTTATTTAAGGTTAGATCATAAATTCCATAGGGAATTGCCTTACCGGCGTTAGGGTCAACAAAGTCATGCATCCTTACTTCAACTGGCTGTTCGGAGTCACACCATTCAGTTCCAGGATTTTTAAAGTTTCCGATTAACTCTTTTTTCTTAGTATCAACTGAAATTACAGGTTCGTTGTGGGACTGAAAATATTTGACTTGGTTAGAAATATATAAAAACTGGTCGTCTCTATCCTCATGAGATGAACCATCACGAGTCTTACGATTTGATTGTAGGCTGTAGCCAAGAGATTCAAGTAAGTTGTAAACACTTTTTGGACTAATACTATGCCCTCCCTCCTTAAGTGCAGCAGCAAGTTTTACAACACTTTTATTCGTCCATTTTATCGGTGATTCTGGGTCTCCTAAAGTCATTGGTTCAAGCAATGATTCTAAATCTGATAGCAGCATCGCATCTTTTTCTTCGAGCAGTTTCCGTCCACCACCTACTGTGCGGATTCGAGTACTCTCATCCTCCGTTTTTACTTCATCCAATTTTGACAGCAAATCAATTCCACTATGAATTGTAGTTCGAGATAAACCAGTTGCGATCGCAACTGCTGTTACACCTCCCCACCCAAGGCTTTGGGCTTCAATTGCTGCCCAGATACGCCGTGTTTTCTCGTTCAGATAAGGAGATAAAGAATCATATTTGTCTTGAATTATTTTAACTTTGTGATTATCAGGCATCTAACACTGCAATTTACACTACATTATAATTATTTAACTTTCTGGCTAATTGTTCAAGTTATTTTTACATGATTCCTTAATTATGGACTTTGAATTTTTACCGAAGCTACCAAAATCAAATCTTGATGACCGCACTTTCAAAGACTTAGTTGAAGAGTGCATTCTCCGGATTCCGCGTTATTGTCCGGAGTGGACGAATCATAATCCTAGCGACCCTGGTATTACTTTAATCGAACTGTTTGCGTGGTTGACTGACCAAATGTTGCTGCGCTTTAATCAAGTTCCTCGACGCAATTATGTGGCTTTTTTGGAATTAATGGGAATTCGCCTCAATCCTCCATCCCCCGCAACTTGCAAACTTACTTTTTACCTTTCGGCAGCCCAGACTCAGGAAGTACCCATTCCCAGGTTTACGGAAGTTGCTACGGTACGAACGGAAACAGAAGAGGCAGTGATTTTTACCACTGATAAAGAACTTTTCATTGGCAATCCTCAAATTAACTATTTGCTCGCTGCAAATAAAGCTACAGATAAAGCGGAAACTATCTCTAAAGAAGATTTGAGAAGCCTTACTCCTGATAATCGTCGATGGCAAGATTTAGGAGAAACCTTATTATTTGACCTTGACCAGCCATCTCCTGGTAACTGTTTCTATTTGGTATTCTCAGAATCAGAAAATTCCATCGCAGGAAATGCGATCGCCATTACTTTCACGGGTGAACCAGGGAGAACCACGGGTATTGACCCCAATAATCCACCTTTGCGATGGCAAGCTTGGGATGGTCAAAACTGGGTTAATGTGCTGCGGGAAAAAAATGATGATAAAACCAAAGGTTTCAGTTTTAAAGGTATAGCCCAACCCCTCGAAGGAGCCGATGTTATTTTACATTTACCTCTGGATTTGCCTGTTTTTAATGTTATTGATACTAGTTATAGGGGACACTGGATACGCTGCACTTATATAGATCCTCAAGAGTCGCAACAACATTACAGTTCTTCTCCTAGCATTGTTGGTTTGACTGTGCGGTCTATTGGTGGTGCAGTAAAAGCCACTCAGTGTATTCGCGTAGAACAGGAATTATTAGGTGTAAGTAATGGTAAAGCAGGTCAGACATTTGAGTTGCAAAGCAAGCCTGTTTTAAAGCGAGAGCCTTCTTTTGGGGAACACATTCGGATTAAACTGCCAGGAGAAAGAAGCGAAAACCCCTTAGATTGGGAACAATGGCAAGAAGTATCAGATTTTGCTGTATCTGGGCCAGAAGACCCGCACTACACCATCGATTCTCAAACTGGTGAAATTCAATTTGGTCCGCTGATACGAGAACCTTCGCAATTAAGACAGCAGATATATCAACGCGGAAAGGTGCAACCAGTAGGAAGAATTGTTAGAAGAGACGACCACAAAGCGGATAATTTAGCTACTTACACTCCTCCTTCTGTGAGCAATACTGCTGGAGAAATAGCATTAGAACGACAGTATGGTAAAGTTCCCCCTCCCGGTTCAGAGATATATATGATGGCATACCGTACTGGTGGTGGTACTACTGGTAACGTGAAAGATAGTAAAATTACGGTAATAAAAAATTCAATTCCTTATGTCAAAAGCGTGATTAACTATGAAGATGCTTATGGTGGAACCGATCCAGAATCCTTAGACGAAGCTGCAATCAGAGTGCCGGAATTGCTACGTACTCGTGAATGTGGAGTAACCCCAGAGGATTTTGAAAGGATAGCAAGAACAGCCTCTAAATTAGTTGCTCGCGCTCATTGTTTAACCAAACCCGAACACACCACAGCCGGGATTGTCCGTTTACTGATTGTACCCCAATTCAAAAATCTAGATCACTTTGATTTTAGACGGGGAATGAATCCAGATGCTGAATTTGCGCTTTCTCGGGAGTTGAAAGAAGAGATTAAGAATTACATGAGCGATCGCAAACCATTAGGTGTAGATATCAACTTAGAAGAACCGGAATATACTGGCGTTAGCGTTAGAGCCGAGATAATACTAGAACCACAATACAATAATCCAGGGGATAAAGAAAAAATTCGTGACAATTTACTTGTGGCAATATACCGCTTTTTGAATCCTTTAGTAGGCGGTTTTGAAGAAAAAGGTTGGGATTTAGGACGTTCGGTGTATAGTTCAGATATCGTAGCTGTTTGCCAAAAAATTCCAGGTGTCAGGTATTTAGGAAGAGTAGAATTGTTTCGATGCAGCAAATTTGAATCTGAATTGAATTCTAAATGGTTGCGTGAAGATTTTTCAGAATCAGAAATTGAACCTGGTTCCTTGGGACTGATATGTTCTTGGCAAGATAACAATCAACAATTAAACTCAGGTCACATTATAGAATTTAGGGAATAGGGAATGGGCAATAAATAATATGTAATAGGTAATATAAAAAAAACTGGGCGTTGCTGATTAAAAGTATGAATTTATTTAATAGATAACCGAAACCTATGTAGAGACGTAGCAATGCTACGTCTAAAAATGTCAATTCATACACAGATTCAGCAACGCTAAAAGCTGAATATTTTAAGCGCAAGCGCAGTTTACACTAACAAAAATCAAGTAGTATTTCTATAAAAATTATCAGTTATCAACTAACCACTAACCACTAACAACTAAAAACTAACATGGTATTAGCAGTACAAATTACTCCGATGCAACCTCTACAAGCCGATATATCTTCAGAGAAAAGCAAAGAACCAGTTAGTAATAATTTACCTCTATATCCTGGAGAAGCAGGAGAGTTTTTGGTTACTCTTTCAAATCCAACAGATAGTTCATTGGAATGGAAACTAGAAATTGAAGGAGACTTTCCGAGTGATTGGTGTAACCGGAATCAAACAAGTTTTGAGGAAATTTTACCCAGGGGAAAGCGAGAGTTTCCTATATATTTAATAGTTCCAGATAATTTTTTTGAAGATTCGCATACTATAAATAAAAATCAACCGCGTTTGCAAATTGATTATCAAATGCAGATTTCAATTTACACAACACAAACCGGAAATGAACCCCAGCTAATAAAATATCAAGTTTTAAACTTGTTGGTGCGTCCTAATATTTCTTATTTAGACTTTTTACCAAATATTTATCAAGAAGTAGATTTCGTCGGACGATTAGTAGGCATTTTTGAACAAGCTTTTGACCCAGTAGTCCAAACAATAGATACTTTATGGGCATATCTCGACCCTTTGACAGCACCTACTGCATTACAAAACTTTTTAGCACATTGGGTAGCTTGGGATATTGATAGTCGCTGGGATATTGACAAACAAAGACAATTAATTCGCAATGCGATTACTATTTATCGTTGGCACGGTACGCGCTATGGCTTACGTTTGTACTTGCATCTTTATACAGGTTTACCATTAGACGAAGATTCACCAGAAGTAGATAAACATATTAGTATTCAAGAAGTTTTTAATAATGGTTTTGTATTAGGTAAAACTTTTATTGGTCAAGATTCAATGATAGGAGGTGGTCGTCCATATCATTTTATTGTGCGATTACGTGCAACTGAATCATTACATATCGATGAAAGTTTAGTACGAAAGATTATCGAACAGCAAAAACCAGCTTTTTCGACTTATGAGTTGTCGATTATAAATCCTTAAGCTGCAAGATATAGACCAGGGTAAGCGCATCTCAAACCCTATTGACAACAGGCTTTTGAAGCATCATTATGGTTATGAGATAAACAAGCAGCAAGAATTGTTAACATATAATTGTTATCCATTGCAGCCCGGTTTGATTTTTGACGATTACTGCGTTTTAAGGATTGTTCCAAATTCAATGCGTTAATTGCAATTCGATGCAGCAATGACAGATTTTGTGGAGCATGACCAGTACGGACGCGGCAAGCGTCTTCATTGAAGGTAACATCTAGAGTCCAGTGTAAGCCGTTTTCAACGCTCCAATGCAGGCGAATCGCTTGTCCCAACTTGCAAGCATCGCAATCCAAGCTAGTGAGATAAAACTGTACTTCACGAGTTGTTTTGTTCCACAGATGTCTCACACGGACAACCATAACTAAACACTTTAGTCCAACCCAATCCGAATGATTGTGCAGGGGTAAGAAAACGCCGCCCTAAAGCTTATAGAAAGAACTAATTCTTGGATGGAGAGATGCACTCATTTTGGTCAAGAACTTTGAAAGAACTCTTGAACATTCTACTGCTAGAATTAATCTCTGCTTTGTCCGACTGATGCTTAAAAGATTGGCGACTGATTAAATAGATCCCAAATGGGTTCTATATTGTCCATTTTTTGACGTCAAGTTACAGCTTGTGCTGTTTTATCCTTCTCTTTTTGTTCTGCCATATCCTCGTTACTTACAAAGCTACTAGTCTGTTGTACTTGGTTGAGATGAATATTATTTACTTGGGTAATAAAGTTTTCGATTGATTTCTTCGCCCTTTTTTCTTGTTCGTTTTCATTAATTGAGTCATAGCAGCGGTACAATGGAGTTATTCCGAGAACAAACTTTTCTTGTTCAGCTTCTAATAATTCAACGGTTGTGTTAGCAGAAATCCAATTTTCTTGAAAAGGAAAGGAAGTGACAATACTAGCGACAATAGAAGCAACTGCAGGGAAAATAACTGGTAGCCATTTTAGCCAAGTATCACTAGCTTGTATTTTATCTACTAAAACTAAAATGGGTGTCACCCCAGACAAAATAATTGTTCCTATTTGCAAACCATAGTAAAGATTTCTCGATATTGCACGAGTTTTCTTGTAATCCTTAATCAATTCTTGAGCATATCCTAAAGCTTTTTCTCTTGCTGGTACGATAGGATTATCAATTATTTTCTTCTGACTATTCATCAGGGGAGCAACGCGATTTTGTGAAAACCAGTGCGATCGCTATTATCATACTTAGAAAATAATCACTAAAAATAACATTTATTTAAAGTATAAATACATAAACAATAAAAAGAAGGAGTTGCAGCGAAGCTGCAACTCCTTCTTCTTCAAGAGCAAAAAAAGGTAAGATTCCCTATCATAAAGGGTTTTATGGCTTAAAACTCTCTACTTACGGGGTACTTACCAAGATGAATAAAATATATGCAACTCTAGATTTAAACAAATCTCTGAAAGAATTTAAAGAGAATGTTACGAAAATTTTAGAATTGACTGATGTGGACAATTGGGATGGAGTAAAAATCAAAAATAAAGAATCTTGTAATAAGAAATATTGCTTTAATTTTAGCAGGACAATGCGTAGCTATTCTATTATATAATCTTTCTCATAATACAATTGCTATCAATACAGCAAATAAAAAGACACAAGCATGGTGGCGTGCGAAGACGAAAAATCATGGATATAAAAATCGCCAAATACTAACAATAGGGAATGTAGAATTGAATCTAAAATTGCCTTATGTTGTGGAACGTAATAAGAATAAGAAAGGAAGTAAAACTTTAAACCAGGGATTTTGCCCCTTTCTAAGATGGTTGGGTATGGAAGAAGGAATTACCCCCTTTGTTTGGTCAAATATTGCAAAGTATGGTGCAATAAGTTCATCATTTGATTCTGCTCGTCAAACATTAATAGATTGGGGAATTAATATAAGCCTAAAACGTATAGAAAGATTAACGTATTGTTTTGGTAAAATAGGATTAAGTATACGTGAATCAAAAATTTTTAATCTTAATATTGGTAATTTGGTACCAGGCAACACATTAAAAGGTCAACGGGTAGTTATAGCTGCTGATGGTGGAAGAACTAGAATTCGTATCGATAAAAAAGGTCGGAGAAATTCTAAAACGAATAGACATGGCTTTACTGGAGAATGGATTGAGCCAAAACTTTTGACTATTTACACCGTGGATGAAAAAGGTAAAAAAATTAAAAATGGTGAAATCCCTATTATAAATGACGGAACTTATGAAGATTACCAGGGATTTCTTAAAATACTAGAAATGTACCTTGTTAGCTTAGGAATAAATCAAGCACGGCAAGTATTATTAATTGCGGATGGAGCAGAGTGGATATGGAAACACATTCCTCCACTTCTTAAAAAATTAAATTGCCCACTAGAAACTTATCAACTACTAGATTTTTATCACGCTACGGAACATTTACAAGTTTTTGCAGATAATGCTTTTTCTAAAGAAGCAGAGCGAAAAAAATGGTTTAAGCAAACTCGTTCTGCATTGAAAAAAGGTAAGATAAATTCCATTATTCAAGAAATGAATAAACTCAGCTTAGAGTTTACTGGTGAGCGTCGTAAAAATTTGGATAGAGAAATAAATTATTTTTTCAAAGGCAATAAAGAAGGACGTTTTAACTATCATAAAATTTCATCTCTTAAACTACCTATTGGTAGTGGTGCTGTAGAAAGTTTAATTCGACAAGCTGTTAATTTGCGTATGAAAGGAAACAGCAAATTTTGGTTAAAAGAGAATGCTGAAACTATATTACACGCTCGTTGTCAATGGATTGCTGGTTCCTGGAACAATTTCTGCGATTCTATTTTAACTGCACTCGTTAAGCCGATACAGCTTGCATAAATTATACCAAATATTCTGTTTTATCTTTAATATGTAATTATTAGCACCCTCCTGTTAGGGTATTTTTTGCTGACTTTATATCTATAACTAACAGAGGTGTGCCGCGAAGCGGCACACCTCTGTTTAACACAAAAGTATTTATACTTATTTAAATGTATTCTTTAATCAAATACCACTTATTTTTTTTGTTGGCGATCGCGATATTTGGGTTAAAGTTCACGAAATCGCGTTGCTCCCCCTTTGCAGATTTACTATCGCGTTTGGGAGCAGTAGAGTTACCCGTAGGTGCGGTAACAGCTTTACTCGGTTCTCCTTTATTTATTTGGTTACTCTATCGCGGTTCAAGGGTCAAGAAAAAGCTGAAGAAGAATTAGGAAAATTTGTAGAAATTCGTGATGCAGAACTAAAAGCAGCTAACGAAGAGATAATTGCTGCTCAAGAACACGCTCAAAGCTTGGAACAAGCCCTCGAATATTCCAAAGGGCATGACAAAACAAACATTTATAAATAAGTAATATGCAATGTCGTCAACAGTTGCAAGCTAACACTAAAAGAATCCCTCGTTGGTTAGCAAAGTTTCAAGGTTTTGAAATCTTCCAATTTAAGAATAGAAAAAATGTGAGGAAGTTGTGAGCAAATATTTTTTTGAATTAGTAATAGATAGATAAATAAATTTTTATGTAAATCCCAAGCTTTTTCAGTAAATTCCCTGTTGACAGAGAGATAATATAAGTGATGGTTCGGATTGATCGTAAGGAGATCCGATGTGATGAAAAAACTATTAAAGAATACAATTGCCCTAGCAGCACTTTTGACATTAAGTACGACTGCTTTACCCGCATCTGCTTTAGAGGTAAATTCACCTGAAGGTAGCGCGGAAGAGGTTTTAGTTGCTCAAAGAAGAATTAGCCGACGCGGAAATAGGTTCCGCAGAACTCGATGTGTTACAGTTCGGCGGACTAGAAGATGGCTATATCAACGCTGTCGAAGATATCGGTGCTTCAGAAGAGGCAGGCGAGGAAGAAGACTAAGATGTCGGCTTGTTAGTAGTTGGAGAAGGCAGATACGCCGCAGATACAGAAGATTTTCCAGAGGAGAAATACCACGTACATCCCGAACAATTTGGAGAAGATATTGATAAATAATCAGAACTCAGAGCAATCGACAATTTGTTTTCTGATTCATAGCATGATTGATTACGATGTAGAGACGCAATATCCACCCGTCTCTACAAATTTTTCGGTTGTTTAATAAATAAATTTTCAATTTTATTACTTATTTAATAGTAAGTATTAGTTGAGCATCGCTGGCTATAGCTAAACAAATAGCTTCATCTAAGAGGGTGTTTATTATTGTCCGAAGCGCATACTATTATGCTTGATTTACCCCTACCTTTTCAACAATCCCCAATGCCCGCACTGCAACAGTTCTTATTATTACTTTTAATTTAAACCTATCCCCTTAATTCATGTTTTCTGTTACACCAATATGTGAAAACTAATTTTCATCGCAAGTGAGAGATTAATTATGCGAGCAACTAAGGAAAAAGCAAAGGCTATCAAGGGTACAACTGTTGACGCTACTGTAGTTAGGGTTGTGGATGGTGATACTGTCCGCGTTGAAGTGCAAGGTAAGGAAGAAAGTTTACGGATTTTGGGTTTAGATACCGAGGAATCTAATGCAGGTAGCCCAAAACCGGTTTCACCTTGGGGAAAGGAAGCGAAAAAGGAAGCTGAGAAATTATTCAAGGCTGGCGATAAAGTCAAGCTGGAATTTCCGGGTGATGAAGTAGTAGAAGAATGTATGCAAAAGTATCGTGGAAACTACGGTCGGTTATTAGTATTTGTTTATTTAGATGACGGTACGGATTTTCAAGAATACATGATTCAAAAGGGTTTTAGTCCTTATTTCATGAAGTATGGTTATGCGGCACTTCTCGATAACCACGAACGATATATGCAAGCGGAGAAGGAAGCACAAATAGCTAATCGCGGGGTTTGGAATCAAATCGAGGTGAATGGCTCCGAAGTTCGGAATTATGCGGCGCTGGGGGTTTGGTGGTATTTAAGAGCGGAAATAATTCAAAATTACCGTCAGTTTAAGCAGGAAAATGAAGATGCAACTGTATTTAATACCCGACTCGATTATGAGAAAGTATTAGAATTAGCGAAGAAGGAAGAAGAAGCGACTATTTTTACCGAGTTGCGTAATCCCAAACGTGTTGCTAGTAATAGTATGCTTATTGGTATTGGTTCTGTAGAAAAACCTTTTTCCATCTTTATTCCCAAAGTTGACGAAGCTGCTGGGGAGAAAATAATGAGTTTGATTACTAACCGTTATATCTCAACAGATGAAGAACATCCACGCAGAAGCTATGCATATGTAAAAGGTAAATTGAGTATCTATAGAGATAAGCCCCAGGTTATTGTGACTAACGTTAAGCAAGTTATGGATTTACCGCAGCTTGATTAGGGCATGGGAGAAGTCTTGTTACAAGGCTCTGCCTTGTAATACATTTCTAGAGGCTCTGCCTCATGCGCGAGGCTGAAGGCAGAGCCTTTGAGAATGCATTCCCAGCCTGGAGGCTGGGAACGAGTAATGCCTAATTCCCAATTAAACACTATCAGTGTTTCGGCTTAGCTGATTTTCAATAGTTTCAATAGCTGCATTCAGTGCGGCTAATCTAGCTTCTACGTTATCTCTCATAAATTTGAGAAACTTTAACTTGTTCTCTTGATGTCTCGTAGTAGAAAAACTATCAGTACCGCAGCAAGAATTCATCCAGAAAGGAAACATAATCATTACCTAAATTAAAATTGCCTCTATTTATATCTTGCCGCGATTTTTAAGAAATTGGTAATTGGTAATTGGTAATTGCCTTCTCCTTATCTCCCTCTTCCCCATGCCCCATGCCCCATGCCCAATGCCCAATGCCCCATGCCCATTCTCAAATTGATCGATCCAAATTACAAGCGGCACTAATTAATGCTAAATGCGTAAAGGCTTGGGGAAAGTTTCCTAGCGCTTCTCCGCTGGTACCTGTTTCTTCTGCATATAATCCCAAATGATTAGCGTAGCTTAACATTTCTTCAAATATGAGTCTTGCTTTATTCAACTTTTCGGAATCTCTTCCTCTTCCGGCACGGGTTAAGGCTTCTACTAACCAAAAGGTACATAAATTAAAACTTCCTTCTTCACCTTCTAATCCGTCGCTGTAATCTTGGGTGTTGTAACGATATACCAAACTGTTGGATAACAGTCCACCTTCGTGGGGAGACTTCATTATTGCATCGAGTGTTTTGAGCATTCTAGGGTCATTAGGAGACATAAAGAATACCAAAGGCATAATTAGATTACTGGCATCTAAAGTTGTGCTGCCGTAGTACTGTACAAAGGTTTGCTTTTCCTCGTTCCATCCGTTTTCAATGATATCGAGGTATATCTCATTACGAACTTTGAGCCATTTTTCTCGATTAGCGGGGAAGGAACGTTTTTGAGCTAAACGCAAACCTCTATCAACGGCTACCCAACACATTAACTTTGAGTAAACAAAGTCTTGTTTGCCGTCTCTAGTTTCCCAAATACCGCTGTCTTCTAGTTTCCAATTATCGCAAACCCATTCGACATATTTATGTAAATTCACCCAAGTATCGTAGGATATCGGCGTACCATATTTATTGAAAAGATACACCGAATCCATCAATTCCCCATAAATATCAAGCTGGGTTTGATTGTAAGCACCGTTACCAATACGAACTGGAGAAGAACCCTTATATCCTTCTAAATGGTCTAAAATTTCTTCTTCAAGGTTTTTTCTGCCGTCAATACCGTAAACTATCTGCAATTGCGAATCATTTTCTAAATGGGACGGACAAAGCGATATAATCCAATCAATAAAATTACCTGCTTCTTCGGTAAATCCAATCCGCATCAAAGCATAAAGAGTAAAAGCAGAATCGCGAATCCAGCTATAGCGATAATCCCAATTACGTTCGCCACCAATACCTTCAGGTAAACCGCAAGTAGGGGCAGCTATAATTGCTCCGGTAGGCTCGTAGGTAAGCAGTTTCAACATTAAAGCCGAACGCTCTACCATTTCTCGCCATCTACCTTTATAGGTACATTTAGAAATCCAGCGTCGCCAATAATCTATAGTGTGTTCAAATATGTGCGTAGTTTCTTCCGTATTTAACGGCAAACCACAACCTTGCTCGCATTCAACTTCTCGTAATATGAATACTGCCGATTCTCCTTCTTTCAAACTGAATTCGGCAAACACTCCTTTTTCATCTTGTTTGAGGGGAATATCTGTTACCAATCCCAAATTTAAATCATCTGATTTGAAAATTACCCCACCTTCAGTCAATTGCGTTTCATGTTTATCGCGAGCGTAATTAAAAGCAGGTTTACATTCCATGCGAAACTTCATACTACTCCGCACGCAACTAACTTTTCTTACCAGCCAGTGATAGCCTTTATCATTCTGGGATAATCCCACAGGCATAAAATCAATTACTTCCCCAACACCACAATCAGCAAGAAAGCGAGTTATTAAAATATTAGTTTCAGGCCAGTAAAATTGTTTATAAGTATTTTTACAAAGTGTAGGGAAAATTTTGAAATAACCACCCTTATGTTCATCGATAATAGCAGCAAAAACGCTTGGTGAATCATGTCTGGGGTAGCAAAACCAATCGATTGAGCCATTCTTCCCCACCAAAGCGGTGGTATGCATGTTGCCGATAATCCCGTAGTCTTCGATTGGTTGATAACCCATAATAATTGGTAATTGGTAATTGGTAATCGGTAATCGGTAATTATTCCCTTCGCGCTCTATAGTTACTTATCTCTGTTAATTTCTTACCTCCGCGCTCTGTGCGCTCTCTGCGGTTTTTTAATGGGTAATCTTCTGCGAAAGGGAGTAAATATGAAAAACAAGAGCCAGAATTGATCTTAAGTAGTTACACAGAAAAACACTTCCTCCCACTGATTTTATTTAAATAAACCAAAAGATGGATGCGAAATACATGGAAAAGAAGGCGTTGCTGATTAAAAGTATGAATAGCCCCCTTACCCCCAATTATGGGGGGAACAAGATAATTAAAATTCCCCCAGAATTGAGGGATTTAGGGGGCATAACTGTGAAGGAAAAAATAAATTCATACTGGGATTCAGCAAAGCCGAAAAGAATATTTTATTTACAACTATTCCTAAAAATATCCCAATTACCAATTACCAATTACCAATTACCCATTACCCATTACCAATTACCAATTTCATTCTTCGCGCAAAACATAGCCGACACCGCGCACTGTATGAACCAAACGTTTTTCGTTGTTTTCTTCAAGTTTGAGACGTACATAACGGACATACACTTCAATAACATTAGAATCGCCAACAAAATCATAACCCCAAACCTTTTCTAAAATTTGGTCTCTTGTAAACACTTGACGGGGATTTCCCATCAAATATTCGAGCAAATCAAACTCTTTTACCGTCAACTCTATTGCTCTATCACCGCGAAAAACCTGACGAGTTTGACGATTTAAGCTCAAATCTTCAAATTGTAATAAATGACGATTATCTTCCTCAGTACAACGACGTAAATGAGCGCGAATTCTAGCTAAAAGTTCTTCTATACTAAAAGGTTTGATTACATAATCATCAGCCCCAGCATCCAAACCTTCAACCCGTGCAGTTACTTCATCCTTAGCAGTTAGTAAAATTATTGGAATTTTACTTCCTGTTGTTCGCAGACGACGACAAAGCTCCACCCCACTTAAACCGGGAAGCATCCAATCTAAAATTGCTAAATCAGGAGTTGATTCTCGCGCTAAAATCAATCCTGTCATTCCGTCATGAGCGACGCTAACGTTATAACCTTCGCTACTCAACTCCATTTCTAAAAATTGAGCTAATTTGACTTCATCTTCAACCAGAATAATGTTTTCACTCATTTCAATTGTAGATTTTAGATATTATCAATCAATACTGCTCGGTTAAGGGGGAGATCCTCCCTAACCCTCCTTAAAAAGGAGGGAATAAAAGCCCCCTTTTTAAGGGGGTTGGGGGATCTGAAAACCAGTTTAATTGCTTAACGGAGTAGTATTGCATTACCAATTACCAATTACCCAATTGCCATCGGTAATTTCACCGTGACTGAAGTTCCTTCTTCCGAATTCGATTCAATAAAAAATGTTCCGTTGTGTGCTTCGACAATCCTTTTTGTAATTGCTAATCCTAATCCTGTTCCGGAAGATTTGGTCGAAAAGAATGGCTGAGTTAGCAATGGCAAAATATCTGGCGGTATGGGTTCCCCACCATTACGAACTTGGATGCAAACTTCTTTATTATTTAAATCGCTATCTACCCGTAACTTAACTTCTTCTCCAGAATGTACTGCTTCACAAGCATTCTGAACAATATTAATTAATACTTGCTTAATTTTATTTTCATCTCCCTGTATTTTGGGTTCGGTGTTTGCTGGATAAAAATCAATACTTTTATTAATTATTGCCGGAATATTTCGCTGAATCTCTAACACTTTATTAATACATTTATTAATATCAATTTGAGAAATATCTAAAATATGCGGTTTGGCATAAAGCAATATTTCTTCTAATAACTGTTCTAAACGGTTTGCTTCATCTTGCGCCAAACTTAAACGCTTTTTAACCTTGTCAGATAAATCAACTTTATTAAAGTATTCTAAAACTAATTTAATCGTACAAAAAGGATTGCGAATTTCATGCACTATAGAAGCTGCAAATTCACCAATGGCGGCTAAACGTTCTCTTTCCACTAGTTTTGCTTGTGCTGTTCGTAACTCTTCTGTTTTATTCGTGACTTCTGTTTCTAAAGTTTGATTAAACTGTTTTTGTTGTTGATAAAGGTGATGGTTATCGATTGCTGTAGCTGCTCGCTCGGCGAACAATTCTGCAATTTCTATTTCTTGAGGTGAAAATTGACGCGGTTTACCGTGAAAACAACAAATTGTACCGATAACTTTGCCTTGAGAAGTGCGTAAAGGTATTCCTAAATATGCACGGCATCCGGCTGGTGCTGTACCATGTTCAGTAGATTTATCTGTATCCTCGACAACTAAACATTTACCAGAATTGAAAACAGTTCCAGTTAATTGTCCATGTAAAGATTGATGACTATTTTCATTACCCATATCCACGTTACTAGCTAATACTTGAGCAAAACCTTCTTGACAAATAGTGATAACAGAAGAATCAACATCAATTAACTCACCAACACCATTAGCAATTTCTTTTAGATATACGTTAAAGGTACCCGTGCGATGACTAAGAGATGACAAAATCTCTAAAGTTCTTTGTTTATGATGCCAATAACAATTATTTAATGCTTGATTTTTACTACTTCTTGTCTTATTCAAAGCAAACAAATTATCATCATCTCGCAATAAAAATAAGCTAATTGAAGCTCCTACCAATGGTATACTTGACCACAATAAAATATCAGTGGGTTCGCTAAATTTGAATAACTCTTTATATGTAGGAGCTAACAAAACTAGCTGCATACTCAATACACCACCATAGGAAAATGTTTTATACAAACCGCTGAGAAAGGATACTATTAAAGCTGTTGTAATAAATATTAGTGGATAACAGATAAAAGCTGGTATGTCTAATGAATAGAAACCTTGAAAAATTCCTTGTTTTGGCTGAGCTATGAAAAGTTTCTGGGTTATCAAAGCTAAAAAAGAGATGGATATACTCAAACGCATGACAAATAATCCGATTTCAAGCCGTTTTTCGTTTGCCATAGTCTAGCCCCCAATTATCAATTTAGTAGACTGGTGTAAAATGCAAGCTATAATCAAAGGTTAAATATACAGATTTATCTAGAAAAACCTAGCTAAACGATATAAAGACCTGCATTTAAAGATACTAGCAAGTAGACGTATGAGTCTACTTTTACTACATAATTATTGATTTATGAGCGGCGAAACTAACGAGCAGCGCCAACAGAATCGTTTAAAATCAAGCGATTTATTTAGGAAGCATCAGCTACGGGAAAAAATTTTGATTGCCGCAGCAAACTTGTTTTACTACAAGGGTTTTAATCAAGTTAGTATCAATGAGGTAATTGTAAATTCAGATGTTGCCAGACGGACGTTTTATCGATATTTCTCATCTAAAGATGAGCTAATTGTGCAAGTGATGCGCTTTCAATCAAAGCGTTGGCTTGGATGGTTTGAAGAAGCCCTTAATCAAAGAGCGAGCGATCCTAAAGAGAAAATATTAATCAGCTTCGATGTTTGGCGAGAATGGTTTGAAAGCCCCGATTTTCGCGGTTGCCCTTTTATTAAATCAGCTTTAGAAATCGCCGATATATCCCATCCCGTAAACCAAATTGCCGTAATGGCAAGACAATCGGTTCGGACTTATATTTTCAAACTCGCTCTTGAAGCTGATATTCCCAAACCGGAGGTGTTTTCTCAACAATACTTGCTTTTGCTTGGGGGTTCAATTTTGATGGCGAGTATTGAAGATACTTCTATCGGGGTTGAATATGCTCGCGAAACCTTAACCGCTTTTATGAACAAAGATTTAAATTAGCGGCTTGCAAATTTTACTTCAAATCTTGCATCAGAAGGTAGGTTGGGTTGAACGGAGTGAAGCCCAACATCCGTGTTGGGTTACGCTATGTGCTTGACACGCTCCGCTAACGCTTCACCCAACCTACGAATCTTCATTTATTTGTAGACAGTAGAGTCTACTTTTTAAACTAAAATTAAACTAAAGCAGCAGCATCAACATCCGAGCGCCGCTTAACACCTCTTTCGCGCCGAATTTCTCCCCAAATTCCCGTCGCTGCGATCGCGCCATCGGAAGCAGCCACTATTACTTGATTTAATCCCGTTTTCAAATCCCCAATTGCGAAAACTCGGGGGTGAGATGTGCGACACATTTTATCTGTCACCAAATTCTCACCTTGAGTTTGCAAGTTCAATCCAGAAAGGTAGCTAGAATGGAATACCGAACCCATTGAAACTAATCCAGCATCCAATTCTATTACGGAACCATCCATCATTTGCACCCCAGTCATTTGATGGTTTTCGCCGATAAATTGCTTGATTGGTTTTTCAACTAGCTTATATTCATGCTCCCATAATCTATCGCGAAATTGGGAACTAACTTCAAACATATCTTGAGTAAAAAGAGTGATATATGGTGTAAACCAGCCAAGACTAAAAGCTACCTGCAAACTACGCTCGTTTCTACCAAATACGCCAACTCTTTTGTCTGCCATTTCATAGCCATCGCAAATCAAGCAGACGTGTAAATTATATCCTGCATATTCGTAAACATTTTGGATATCGTCTACAAAAGGCAAGTTATCAATGATACCGCTAGCTGCAATTATATATCTGGCGCGAAATACCGCATAAGTGCTGTTTTGCCGACCTACTTTAACTTTAACCTCAAAAAAATCTCCTTTATCAGTTATATCTTCAACATAGGCATTAAGTAAATCTCCTCCCAAAGATAAATAATGGTCTTTCCCATGTTTTAATAAAGTACGACCTTGAGTATCTGGTGGTAAACCAAGATAATTATGAAGTTCCTGCATCCAGAAAGAGCGAGCTTTACCTTTGTCTACGATTAAAGTATTTAAAAGATATCTTTGTAAATAAATTCCAGCAGATAAGCCACCAACACCGCCACCGATAACAATAGTATCGTAAACCTTGTCCGTGGATTCTTGTAAATCTTGTTTTGATAGTTGCATAATTACCTTTTGGAGTTAGTTGTTAGTTGTTAATAATTAATTCATTGTATTTCTGGTTCCCAGTCTCTGGCTGGGAACCCTCTTGGGAGGCAGAGCCTCCCGATATGCATTACAAGGCAGAGCCTTGTAACGAGAGGCGGTAACTGCTCACTGAGTTGCTTTTTCAGCCAACATTTTCAAAGCATTGCTAATTCTTGCCAATGGCTCGTCAGCACAACCTCTTAATTTATGGCGGCGAGATAGATAATTGGGATTGTTGTAACCAAGCCAAACTTGTCCGTCTTCGTCTTGCCAAATAAGTGCTTTTTGAGGTAAATCAATTCCCGCAGTTTGATTGCACTGCATTAACGGCGTACCTGCTCGAGGATTACCAAATAGAATTACTTGTGTAGGGCGCAATTCTAAACCAACAGATTCCGCTCCCGCTTGGTGATTAACTGTACCAAAAATATTTAAACCTTGCTCTTTCGCAATAGATTCAAAGCGTTTAACCGTTTCTTCTACGCTGTAATTGCTTTTAACTCTAATAATACCATCTCTTCTAACTCTATTAATTCCATTTTTTCTACCTCTAGCTATCTCTTGTTTCGAGTTTTCTCTAATTCCTTGAGTCGCATAAGCAGGAAGAACAAATAAGCCTAATGCAGCAATAGTCAATAATGCTTTCTTCATTGTTAATTCTCCAAAAATTACAGAAGTTAAAATTCAAAAATAAAAATTAGATCGGGAAATATAGAATTATTTTACTTATTATCAACTAAATTCCCAATGCCCAATGCCCAATGCCCAATTCTCAATGCCCAATGCCCAATTCTCAATTAATAAAAAGCCTTGATAAGACTAAAACTCAACACAGAAATGAACACCCAGGAAACAGCACCTAAATAGAGAGGTTTGATTCCATTTTGTTTAATTTCAAGAATGCTAGTTTTCAAACCCATACCCGCCATTGAAATAGTTAGTAAGAAATGGTTAATTTCGGTGACTGATTTTTTTAATCCTTCAGGAAAAACATTACCACTATTCAGTAACATTAGAGCAATAAATCCAAATACAAACCAAGGGATAGGTAACTTTTTAGACTTAGTTTCTGGCGACGAATTACTAGAACCAGATGATACAAATCCTAAAGTTAATACAACCGGAGCCAAAAAGATTACTCTTGATAGTTTGGCAATCGTACCGAATTCACCGCTAACATCTCCACCTTGAAATGCTGCTGCAATTACCTGGGCTGTTTCGTGAATGGAAACACCGCACCAAATGCCAAACTCTTGCGAATTTACCTGTAAAAAAGTAGATAGGAAGGGATAAAGCAACATGGAGAGAGTTCCAAAAATGGTAACTATTGCCACAGCATAAGCAACGTCTTCGTCTTTGCCCTCGACAACACCGTTAGTAGCAACGATTGCAGAAGCTCCACAGATAGAAGTACCAGCAGCAATTAATTTTGTCAGTTTTTGATTAACTCCAATTTGTCTGCCAAACCAACAGGTAAATATAAAAGTACTGGTTAAAGTTACAAAGACAATTACTAGTCCAGCGGGACCAACTGCTAGTATTTGAGGTAAACTTAATCGCAATCCTAAGAGAATAATTGATAGTCGGAGAATGCGTTTTAAGGAAAAGGTAATTCCTGGTTTGAAGATTTGAGAAACTCCAACTGTATTTTTTAGTATTATTCCTAAAATTATCGCGATGATTAACGAACTAAATAGTGAAAGTGAGGGAATCTTTTTTAAATACTCTGCTAAAATAGCAACTCCAGCGGTTAGTAATAGTCCTGGAATTATGGCGTTAAATGGTAAATATTTTGCGATTTCTGGCTTTATTTTTTGAGGTGGGCTTTCCATTTTTATAAATTCAATTAATGAAGATTAACAGTTTCAATACAGTGAAGTAAATTTGTAGAAGATGAACCTCACCCCCTCCCCTCTCCTTAACAAGGAGAGGGGTGCCGGAGGCGTTAAATGTAATCTAACTCTGGATTTTGAGCCATCATTTCCGAAATTTCGTCTTCTTCGGAAACTATAATATTAAAAACATCTTTCATGAAGCGATAATAAGCAGTATAAATTTTAGTTGTACCTTCCTTTTCGACAATGAAAAAAGGTGCAGAAGACACGTTATATTTTTTTGCTAAATCAAATCCTTTACTATCAGATTGCTGCCGCTCATCTGCTGCAATTATTTCGTCTATTTTATCTAATAAATTTAATTCTTTAAGTTCGTTTAAAACTTTTGCGGATTTGCGGCAAGAATTACCGTCTAATTTAATTTTTTGAACTAGTTTGATATTCATGGTTTTCTTTTTTGTAACTATATTTTATTCGGTGTGGTTTTAACGCACTGTAAATCTATTGGTGCGTTACGCTCCGCGATAACACACCCTACGAAATTTTGTAATTAACCGTTGTTTTGATTTAAATTAATTTCGTGGAAACCACATTCTTTATCAGCAGCTTCTTCCCACCACCAACGTCCGAGACGTTCGTGCTGATTTGGTAAAACTGCTCTTGTGCAAGGTTCGCAACCGATGCTAATAAAACCTTTAGAATGTAATTTGTTGTAAGGAACTTCATTTTTGCGGATATATTCCCATACTTGGGCAGAAGTCCAGTTTGCTAGGGGATTGAATTTAACTAATGTGCCTTCGTCTGTAGAGAAAGCTGTGTCCACCTGAATAACGGGAACGCTATTTCTAGTTGCAGGGTTTTGGTCTTTACGTTGTCCGGTAATCCAAGCATCGACTGTTTTTAGCTTGCGACGTAATGGCTTGACTTTGCGGATAGCACAGCATTCTTTGTGTCCGTCTTGATAAAAGCTGAATAGTCCTTTTTCTTTAACTAATGCTTCAACTTCTGCTGCTTCGGGAGAAATTACGTCTATCTTGATGCGATATTGTTTTCTAATTCTGTCAATAAACTGGTAAGTTTCGGGATGCAAGCGACCTGTATCAATTGAGAATACTTTGATATCTCTCTTAATTTTCGATGCCATATCTATCAAAACTACATCTTCGGCACCACTGAAGGAAATTGTAATGTTATCAAACTGTTTGAGAGCGAATGCAAGGATGTCTTGGGGACGTTTTTGCGAATACTCGGCTTCTAGTTTAGTGATGTCTTCAATGATGGAAAGATTGTTAGCTAGTGTCATGATTCTCCTCTCTTTGTTTGCAATTAGTGTATATGGGCTTGTGGGAATTAAACTGTAGCTAGTTTCATGGAAGAAGCTAAAATTTCTGCAACTTCCGGACGTGAAAACTCTGGTGGTGGGGTTTTACCTTCTCTGAGCATTGCTCGTACCTTTGTACCCGAGAGATGTATTCTTTCTTCTTTACTGCTGGGGCTAGTTTTACCAGTTGCCATTGATTGGCTGCGAGTACAATAGAATGCGTGTTCAAATTTTAAGGGAGTAATTTGTAACTCGTCCTCTGTAAATTCATCAAAGATGTATTGTGCGTCGTAAGTGCCGTAATAATCGCCGACTCCAGCATGGTCGCGTCCGACGATAAAGTGCGTGCAGCCGTAGTTCTGGCGGGCGATCGCGTGCATGATTGCTTCACGAGGTCCGGCGTAGCGCATGGCAGCAGGGAACACACCTAAGCATACGCGATTTTGCGGATAATATTTTTGCATCAGTACTTGATAGCACTTCATCCGCACGTCGGCAGGAATATCATCTGACTTTGTTTGCCCTACTAAAGGATTAATGAAAAGTCCGTCAACAAGTTCTAAAGCGATTTTGGTGATGTATTCGTGGGCGCGGTGAATGGGATTTCTTGTTTGGAATGCCACAACTGTATTCCATTCGCGTCTGGAAAATTCAGTTCTGGTAGTTTCTGGAGTCAAACGATAATCAAGAAAGTCTTGATAAGGAACGGAATTAATAAGTTTAATCGGACCACCAAGGTAAACATTCCCTTCTTGAAGCATCGCTTTCACACCGGGATGTGCTTCTTCAGAAGTTCGGTAAACTTGTTCGGCTTCAAAACTTTGGTCTGGCTTAAACTTACTAGTAACAGTCATTACTGCAAGTATTTCACCATTAGGATGAGTTAAAGCAATCTCAGAATCTAGCTGATATTGCTTTGCTATAGATTCAGGAACCTGTAAAGTAACGGGAATACTCCAAGCAATACCGCTAGTCAAACGCATATCTTTAACGATAGAGTTATATTCTATCTCGTTAACAAATCCTTCCAAAGGACTGTAAACACCCGTAGCAATGCATTCTAAGTCAGCAATATTACGGATGGATAGAGTCAGACGAGGTAGATTCAAAGCCCTGGATAGAGTTTGTTTACTCTCTTGTTCGGACAAGTAACAGTTGATGAGTTTACCACCGTGGGGTTGAATTAAAGCTTTGATTTGTGACATGATTTTAATCCTAATATTGGTAATGGGTAATGGGTAATGGGTAATTGGTAATTGGTAATGGGTAATTGTGTACTGCTATTTGCTAACTGCTCACTGTTCACTGTTCACTGCTTCAAAGTCCGTAGAATAAGATGATTAATGGGGGGACGATTATTGTCATCAAGAGATTTAATGGAGTACCGACTCGGATAAAGTCAGTAAATTTATAACCTCCTGCTCCATAAACCATCGTGTTTGTCTGATATCCAATTGGCGTGATGAAACTGTTAGATGCTGCAAAGATAACTGCAAGCATAAAAGCAAGAGGGTTAAAGCTGAGTTTCTCGGCTACACTAACTGCAACTGGTAACATTAAAACTACTGATGCATTGTTGGAAATCATTTCTGTAAATATCGAAGTAATGATGAAAAAAAATGTCAGTATCCAATAACCAGAAAGATTTCCCCCGACTGCAATTAAGTTATTAGCTAACCATTGAGTTGTGCCAGACTTTTCCATTGCGATACCGAGGGGTATTAAACCAGCGAGTAGAAAAATAATGTCCCAACGTACTGCGTTGTATATTTCTCTAGGTTTGAGACAGCCGGTTAAAACCATCAACACCACACCAACCAGAGAACTTATCAGAATGGGTAATAAATTAAACGCTGCAACAGCAACAACTCCTAAACCAATTCCGATCGCAATTGAAGCCTTTTCACGTCTGAGAGTTTCTAATTCTCTGTGGGTTAGTACCAAAAAGTCTCGGTTAATTTGCAAACCCATAAGACTTTGTTTGGGACCTTGCACTAAAAGCACATCGCCAAATTTTAATCGGATTTCACTTAGACGCTCTCGTGTAATTTCTTGTCCGCGATGGACTGCTAGAACCGTGACATTATAGCGTTGACGAAAGCGTACTTCTTTAACTGTTGAACCGATAAGGTTAGAATTAGAAGGAATGAGAACCTCTGCAATCCCTTCATCTTCCTGGCTCAGTTGTGCTTGTAAAGACTTTTTGTTTTTGATGAATTCCGGTAGAATTTCCACACCTTCTTCATCTTTAATTTTGATTAAGTCCTCTCGGCTACTCCTAACTAAAAGTACTGAGCAAGCTTGTAGTTTTTTATCTTCTAAAGGTTGATGGAAGTGAGTATTGTTAGCAATAATTTCTAATACATCTACATCAAACTTATGCTGTAAACCAGTAGAATCTAAAGTTTTTCCGACTAAAGTAGAACCTGGTGGAATCAATATTTCACTAATATAATCCTTTAAACCGTAGTCTTGAGTAAGAATATCATCGGTGTGTTTTCTACGATTTGGCAATAGCTTGGGCGCTATTAAAGAGAGATAAATTAAACCGATAGAAAAAGTGACTAACCCTAACTTGGTAAATTGGAATAAGCTAAATGTTCCGTATCCTAACTGTTCGGATAAACCGCTTGCTAAGACATTTGTAGAAGTACCGATTACCGTAATCATTCCGCCCAAAATAGCAGCATATGATAGTGGTATTAATAATTTAGAAACTGAAATTTTTTGTCTTCTACACCATTCTTCCACAATAGGTAAAAACACGGCAACAACGGCAGTATTATTTATAAATGCTGTTGTTGGACCTACAATCAACCCCAGTGTAAAAATTTGCTGAACCGGGCGTTTTCCACCCAACTTAAGTAATAGTTCGCTAACGATTTGGATAGCTCCAGTACGGGAAATACCAGCACTGAGAATAAACATTGCCATCACGGTGATAGTAGCAGAATTGCTGAAACCACTTATACTTTCTTCAGGAGTAACTAAACCCAGAATTGTTAAAAGTAGCGTAATAATAATAGCGACTATATCTGAAGGAACCCATTCAGCAACAAATAAAATCAATGCCAAGACAACAATGGCAAGTGTCAGAAAAATTGTCATGTCGTTGCTGGCTTATAGTAATTTTATTGGGTATCATGTGATTTAAAATCCCGTAATGAATTAAAACTGTGAAAGTACTGTTGTGTTGGGAGAAAAAGAAACATCATGCACCCCTTTGGAATTAAATAATCTTTGTCGGAAGTTGAATTGTTTTTAATTTGCCTTATTAATCTGAGAAAGTATTGATAAGTAAATGAGATTTACCTGAGAAGTTAATTAGTAAAATCACATTTTTGTAAAGAAATGGCTGAATTGCCTTTTATGTAAGGTTTTTCTATGAATCAATCTGGTTCCCAGTTCGTAAGTTGGGTTAAGCTAAGCGCAACCCAACATCCATGTTGGGTTTTACTCCGTGCAACCTAACCTACAACTACATTAATTTTGATAGGTTTGTAGTTGCGCTTTAGCGCCTCATATTCCGGCATCCGGAGGCGCTAAAGCGCAACTACGAACAAATTTTCTTTACCTCTTATAATTTCTGTGGTGGAATACTCATAACTGCTCGCTGTTCACTGTCATGTTACTGCTCGCTGATTTTCATCGCTTCATCAAGTGTTGCTTCGGGATTTTTTTCTTTGGCACGTTGAACGTAATTAAGCTTTAATTCTTCTAATAAGTCAGAAATCAATGGTTGCAATTCTTGCTGAAGCCGCTTATCTTGAAGCTGTTTGCGTAAAGTGACTCGAAAATTCTGGCTTAAATTCTCAAATAGTAAGCGTCCTTGAGTATCGGCATAGGAAGAAGCTAAAATTTCATAAGTAGCTTCAGCGATGTAATCAGCTAAATTTTCGCTTAATTCTGCGGGAATCATGCTTATTCCCGGTACATTTTGCAATACTTGATAAAAATCCGATTCCTTTAAGGCACCTTTAAGGCTGTGTTGCAAAAACACTTCCACATCTGGCTGCACTTCTGGTAAAACCCTGTAGATAACTAATTCTAGTATGCGATCGGTAATTGCATCAAAATTATCAACTTCACCAACTTTTACGTAGTTTTTTGGTTGAAGTAAAGAACTGACTGCATCTCCAGATTCGACTGCTTCTTGAGTTTGATTAATTAAACGCACCATTAAAAACATGGATACGCGATTAGCTAAATAAGCGACTGGTTCGTAAGTAACTTGTTCTAATATACGTTCGGTATTAATGAAACTCGATCTATGCAGCTTTACTGTAACGGGAATGACTCGCAACCATTGCCATTTAGGAAGTAAAAATATCCCATCATACCAGTTTCTCAGAATTGCATCCCACCAACTGATATTTGATTGTCGTCGAGAAATCCAAAAAGTTTTAGCTAAAAGTTCAAGAGTGAAAAATGCCACGAATACGCTATCAATCAACCCAAATTTATCAACAAACAAGCCGTTTTCATCAACAACACGATAATAATTAAGTTCTAATAGCGGTCTAATTTTACTATCAAAGAAAGATAATGCTTCCTGAGAACCAACTTCTTTAAAATAATCTTGACTCCAAAACTCAGTGAAAGATTTTCTCGCCGACAAAGTATCCATCTGATATTCCATTCGCCGGTTCAAGGTTGCAAATGTATTGGATTTATTTGCCGACAAAAAGGGATTTTCTGTAAGTATATCTATACTTTGCTGTCGTAAACTAGCAAATATTGAAGCAGTTGAATTCGCTTGTAAACGATTTTGCTGAAGATGGGTTTCTAACAAATCAACTGTATTCAAATAACTTTGAGTAACCGGATGCGGTTCTATACTTTTAACCGAATCATAAATAGTAACAGCGGGAATATGTTTTAAATAAATATCCCTCAAAGGAATATAGCTAAGGTTAAATAGTATTAATAAAAAGTTAATAACGGCGATTATAGCAATTAAATTGTTCCACCAATTGCTTTTTGATTGCTGGGGTTGCTCGAAAGTCGTCTGTACCATTTTGAAACATTTTTTGACAACTTTCTGAGTGTAGCAAATGGTGTTTGTCGGGAGAGAGGGGAAGAAGGAGAGGGGGAGAGGGGGGAGGCAAGAAGAAAAACAATTATTTCGCTACTTTTTACTTTCTACTTGCGACTCACTGCTTGCTCTGCATTCGGGGAATCTGTACTCCCAGAGCTACCATTAATGTTGCCATATAAGATGTTAGGGATAACCACAGTAAATGATTGTTTTGCAAATACCAAGCTATACCAGCTACAGGAGCAAATCCCAATCCTAAAGCAATTAAAGCAGAATTACGTAGCTTTGCAGCTTCTTTTAAGCCAACAGTATAGCCTTCAAACATAAAGGCGATCGCACCACAAGTTAACAATGGTAACAACCAGTCTCGATAAGTTAGAACTGATTCGCTGATGTCGCTATGACTAGTCAAAATACCAAAAACCGTTTGTGGAAATAGAATTGATACCGAAGCAAATATAGATGCAATTAACACCCCGGTGAATATTGATACCTGCAACAGCGGTATCATCTGCTCGGTTTGTTTTTTACCTTTAAAATTACCTATCAAAGATTGAGTAGTTAAACCAATACCGTTAACCGTAAACTGACTTAATAATACAATTTGCAGCAGCAATCCGTTTTCTGCAATCACCTCGTTTCCCATCGCCGCACTGAGATTAGTAAAAATAGAATAAGCGGTAATCATAGCTAAATAGCGAATAAGAATATTGCTTTTGAGTACCACACTCGCTTTCAAAGCTTGCCAATTAAATATATCTTTGAAAACAGCGGGTAATAAATTAGTTCGCAAACTTAAACCAACCCCAACCAAGCCCACTAACAGCGCTAAATATTGACTCAAACAGGTAGCCAATCCCGCTCCCGTACTTGCCCAACCCCATCGACTAATCATTACATAGTCCAAAACAATATTAGAAGCATTGCCTACAAAAGAAATCAGCAACACCAAAACACTCATTTCCTTTCCCAAAAACCAACCAATCAGCACAAAATTAAGTAAAACCGCAGGTGCAGCCCAAATGCGAGCATTGAAATAATCAATTCCAAAAACTTCAACGTCAGGAGAGCCAGACAGCACGGCAAAACCAAGTTTTTGAATGGGGTATTGCAGAATTAGGATAATAATCGCTATACCTAAAGCAACCAAACCACTCCGCAATAGAGCTAATAAAACACCTTTCTCATCACTTTGTCCAACAGCTTGAGCAGTAATAGCATTAGTACCGTTTCTAAAAAACTTGAGAATCCGATAGAGGTAATCAAACAAAATGCTCGCTAGAATCACCCCTGCCAAATGTCGAATATCTGCCAAATGTCCGAGGAAAGCAGTATCAACTATTCCAGCTAAAGGCACCATCATATTCGATATAACACTTACAGATGCCAATCGATAGAAACGAGGTAAAAAGCTACTGTAGCGAGATGGAAGCGTGAAGGATAAATTTGATGAACCCATAGAAAAGTTGTGTTTTGTTGATAGCCTTGAACGGTGATGGGATGTAGTTTTTGTTGCAGAAGCTCAAAGCAATAAACCTCTGCTTCAATTAATCTACGCTGAATCAAAATAGATAAAAGTAATAAATTGGGCACAAACAGAAATGAATTTAAAAATCCCCCCTATCCAAATTTTAGATACGGGTTTTTTTAATATTAAAAACCCCTCTCCCTTAATAAGGGGAAGGAGTGAGGTTCCGATGTAATTCATTATCAATTTTAGGTAGCGGTTTTTGTTGCGTTTAATAGCTTTTAGCAATACAAGATTTCGGCGTTGCTCGATTGCAATATGAAATTATGCTTTCACATTGCAGGAGGCGTAACAGTGTTACGTCTCTACATAGGTTTCGTGTTTTTACAAAATGTATATAAATACAATATGACCTAACGGTCACGCTCCACTAAGATAGTTTAATTAAGTAACGCCAGATTTTCTATAATGGCGATCGCGTTCCTAATCCCGTCTTCTTCGCGTATCTTTTTACCTAAAGTTTCTGCGTTTTGTCGAATAACTCTATCTGTTGTTACTTCTAAAATAGCTTCAGCCAGTTTATCCACTGTCAATTTTTTCTGTGAAATAGGTTTACTACCCACACCAAGAGCATAAACTCGCTCTCCCCAATAAAATTGATCTACCAGAAAAGGACATACAATCGTTGGTTTTCCCGCACGCAATCCGGCCGCTATTGTTCCCGCACCACCATGATGCACCACAGCCGATACGCGAGGAAAGAGCCAGTTATGGGGAACTTTATCAACTTTAAATATAGTTTCCGGCAGATTCTCCGCATCCAATCCACCCCAACCAGTAGCAATTATGCCGCGTTTTTTTGCTTTTTGTAGCGCATCAACGACAATATTAGCGATTCGTTGCGGATTGCGTCCCGCCATGCTGCCAAATCCAATATAAACGGGTTGTTCGCCAGCTTCAAGAAAATCTATCAATTCAGTTGGAGGTTGCCAATCATCTTTTTGCTCTAAAAACCAATAACCAGTGATGTGGGTTGTATTAGTCCAATCTTTTGGACGTTGTGAAACAAGTTCGCTGTAACCATACAAAACCGGAATTGGTTTTCCATCTGCCATTTGTATCGGACTAATGGATTTAGATATTTTATCAATTCCAAGTACATTCTGGCGGAATTCGTTGATTACATCATCATAAACACGGTAGCCCTTATGCAAAAGCACATAAGAAAATTTATTGTACCAGCCTCCAAGCTTCAAATTTGGAAATCCAATAGCGACATATTCAGCAGTGGGAACAATAAGCGGCACCGGAACAGCCATTACCGCCGGAACACCCAATTTTTCGGCAATGTGCGAACCTGCCATTGCCTTGGGATGAAAAATTACGATATCGGGCTTTGCAACTTGCGCTGCATTCCACGAATCTTTAAGCATTTCTATGGTGAGTGCTTTGGATTCTTTGAGCAATTTCAGCATAGTTTTTATCAAGCTTAAGAAATTGCCACCGCTTTCTATCGCTTCCCTACCAGCTTCTGAATCAACCAGCTTGATAAAATCATCATTCATATACCCGTAAGGTAAACCATGCTCGGTAATCAATGATTCAAAACTGGAACAAGTACAAATTGTGACATCATGTCCGGCTTCTTTTAAACCTTTACCCAATGCCACATAAGGTTGAACATCGCCACGAGAACCCACCGTGACAATAAATATATTCATCGCCTGCTTCCTTACTGTTCAAGCATTCTAGAAATTACTACAATTTCATACTTATTATTTCGAGCAGATTAATAAAGTAGTTAAACCGATACCGTTAACCGTAAACTGATTTAAAAGCACAATGACATATAGTTAATTTTGTGGTCATGGTTCGTCGTTGCAATCCAGCACTAAGGATGTCAAAAACGGTAAAATTACATCAAAGTTAACAGCCTAGTTTGCAACCCCCAGGCGGAATAAAATACAAATAAAGAGAACAGTTTCCTTAAGAAACTTTGTTGCATCAATAATGATTCATACACTTGTCATCAATCTGGGATATGGTAATTTATACGAGGGATTTCCTGTTGTAACTGCTTGGTTACGGTCGTTAAATAATCCTCGTCCGCAACAGTTTATAGGTAGTTTACCACCAGCGCCGAATTTGGTAGAGTTATATCGAGAATGGCGATTAATGTACCATAATTTTTGCTCCCGTCTAGCACGTTCATCGATTAGAAATTTGGATGATGATGATGAACTAGAAATTGATGAAAATGATATCACTAATGTCTCTGGAGTTGATTTTGAGGATTTATGTCAGCTGTTACAGCGATATATTAACATTTGGCTGGAATCACCAGAAATTATGAATGCTAGCACACAGCTAGAAGCTTTACTTAACCGTGCTGATGAAATACGGGTAATTATTGTAACTCAAGATACTATTATACAAAAAATACCTTGGCATTGTTGTAATTTTTTTCAAGATTATCCACGGTCGGAAATTTCTTTTTCGAGGACTGAATATAAACGTACTCTTGGATTGCAGTTATCAGAAATTCCTCGAAATAAAGTCAGAATTCTGGCAATTTTAGGTAATTCTCAAGATATTGATTTAGAACAAGAAACAAGGTGTTTACAAAATTTACCAGACTCAAAAGTTGAGTTTCTTGTCAAGCCTTCGCGGCAAGAATTTAACGATACACTTTGGGATTCTCAAGGTTGGGATATGCTCTTTTTTGCTGGGCACAGTCAAACTATGGAGGGAACTGGAAGAATTTATATTAATGAAAATCCCACAAATAATAGTTTAACGATTGAACAATTAGCAGAAGCGTTAAAAGCAGCAATTGAGAAGGGTTTAAAACTAGCAATATTTAATTCTTGCGAGGGTTTGGGGTTAGCTAATAGTTTGGATAAATTAAATATGCCCACGACTATTGTCATGCGCGAACCCGTACCGGTTCGAGTTGCGGAAGAATTTTTGAATTATTTTTTCCAGGGGTTTGCATTTGAAGAAAAGTCTTTATATATGTCAGTACAGGAAGCACGACTCAGGTTACAAGGATTAGAAGATGATTTTCCCGGTGCTAGTTGGTTACCTGTAATTTTTATTAATCCTGCTGAAGAAACACCAACTTGGGCAATCTTAAAGGATAATTTATTTTCTGCAAGTCCCTTAAAGAAAATTTTGGAGCAGGGAGGTAGTAATGGTTATGGTGAATATATTGCACCACAATCACTAGAGGAGGTTACGGAATTAGACCTTTCTGCGAATAAATTAACCGCTTTACCTCCTGGAATAGGACAACTAACCAATTTACAATCCCTCTACCTCGACAACAATCAACTGAGTAGCTTACCAGCAGAAATAGGACAACTAACCAATTTACAATCCCTCTACCTCTTCAATAATAAACTGAGTAGTTTACCAGCAGAAATAGGACAACTAACCAATTTACAAACCCTCTACCTCGACAACAATCAACTGAGTAGTTTACCAGCAGAAATAGGACAACTAACCAATTTACAATCCCTTTACCTCTTCAATAATAAACTGAGTAGTTTACCAGCAGAAATAGGACAACTCACCAATTTACAATCCTTCTACCTCTACAACACTCTACTGAGTAGTTTACCAGCAGAAATAGGACAACTCACCAATTTACAATCCTTCTACCTCGACAACACTCTACTGAGTAGTTTACCAGCAGAAATAGGACAACTCACCAATTTACAATCCTTCTACCTCGACAACACTCTACTGAGTAGTTTACCAGCAAACATATTCCAACTCACCAATTTACAATCCCTCTATCTCAGCAGCAATCAACTGAGTATTTTACAAGCAGAAATAGGACAACTCACCAATTTACAATCCCTCTACCTCTTCAATAATAAACTGAGTAGTTTACCAGCAGAAATAGGACAACTCACCAATTTACAAACCCTCTACCTCTTCAATAATAAACTGAGTAGTTTACCAGCAGAAATAGGACAACTCACCAATTTACAAACCCTCTACCTCTTCAATAATAAACTGAGTAGTTTACCAGCAGAAATAGGACAACTCACCAATTTACAAACCCTCTACCTCTTCAATAATAAACTGAGTAGTTTACCAGCAGAAATAGGACAACTCACCAATTTACAAACCCTCTACCTCGACAACAATCAACTGAGTAGTTTACCAGCAGAAATAGGACAACTCACCAATTTACAATCCCTCTACCTCTTCAATAATAAACTGAGTAGTTTACCAGCAGAAATAGGACAACTCACCAATTTACAATCCCTCTACCTCTTCAACAATCAACTGAGTAGTTTACCAGCAGAAATAGGACAACTCACCAATTTACAATCCCTCTACCTCGACAACAATCAACTGAGTAGTTTACCAGCAGAAATAGGACAACTCACCAATTTACAATCCCTCTACCTCGACAACAATCAACTGAGTAGTTTACCTCCTGGAATAGGACAACTAACCAATTTACAAACCCTCTACCTCGACAACAATCAACTGAATAGTTTACCGACCGAAATTGGACGTTTAAATTCATCCCTAAAAAACTTGTTGCTTGATGGTAATCCCCTAAAATCCCTTCCACCAGAAATCCAATATCAAAATTCTAAAGCAATTTTAAACTTTTATAAACAACAGTTAGAACAAACAATCGACAATCTCTACGAAGCAAAATTCTTGATTATTGGGGAAGGGGGAGCAGGTAAAACTTCTCTAGCGAAGAAAATCGAAGATGAAAACTACAAACTTAACCCTAATGAGGAATCAACTCAAGGAATTGATGTAATCCAATGGAAGTTTCCGCTTGAAAACGGCAAAGAATTTCGCGTGAATATTTGGGATTTTGGCGGACAAGAAATTTACCATCAAACTCACCAGTTTTTCCTTACCAAACGTTCCCTTTATGCTTTAGTTGCTGATTCTCGGAGAGAAAATACTAACTTTTACTAGTGGATGAAAGTTGCCGAACTCTTAAGTGACAAAAGCCCACTTTTGATTGTAAAAAACGAAAAACAAGAACGTCAGTGTGAAGTCAACGAAAGTCAGTTACGGGCAGAATTTAGTAATTTAAAAGAAATTTTAGCAACTAATTTAGTAACAAATCGTGGTTTAGAAGAAATCAGAAAAAGTATAACATATAATATCAGCAAGCTTCCCCATATTGGTACGGAGTTACCAAAAATCTGGGTAGAAATCCGTTCAGCTATAGAAGAAGATTCCCGCAATTACATTAGCCGAGAAGAATATCATCAACTTTGTAAAAAACATAATTTAACAAAACGTGAAGATATGCTATATCTGAGTCGTTTTTTACACGACCTCGGCGTTTTTTTACACTTCCAAGATGATTCTACACTTAAACATTATGTAATTCTCAAACCCGAATGGGCGACAACTGCGGTTTACAAAGTATTAGATAATGAAACTGTCAGGAAAAGTCTGGGTCGTTTTAGTCAAGAAGAACTCGCTGATATTTGGAATGATAGCAAATATAGCAATATGCAAGATGAACTGCTGCAATTAATGATACGGTTCAAACTCTGCTACGAAATCCCCAATCGTCCCGGTAATTACATTGCTCCGCAATTACTCCAAATCGACCAACCCGGATACAACTGGGATAAATCTAATAATCTCATATTGCGCTACAAATATGAATTCATGCCCAAGGGTATTATCACACGCTTTATTGTAGAAACACACGATTTAATTGAACAACAACAACTTGTTGAACAACAACAACTTGTTTGGAGAAGCGGTGTTGTTCTCAAGGAAAATGAAACTCGTGCTGAAGTGATTGAAAATTACAATCAATGGGAAATAAAAGTCAGGGTATCCGGAAACCAGAAAAAACTATTACTCGCAGTCGTTAACCGTGAATTAGAAAAAATTAATAAGTCCTTTGAGGGTTTGCAATATCAAACTTTGGTTCCCTGTAATTGTGAAAAGTGTGCAGGAAGTGAAGATCCTCAGACTTATCCTTTAGAAGAATTGCGTGAACGTTTAAACGCTCGTGTATATCAAATTGAATGTAGAAAAAATCACTTTGTACGAGTAGATATCCACAAATTGATTGAAGATGTCAACTTGTTTTCTCAACGGGAACATTGGGAATCTAATGCCCAAGATATAGCAGTAAAACAGCAATCGCCTAAAACGCGCGGTCAAAAATTAAAAGAATTGAGAAATGCCATTATTGGTGCTTATCCAAACAAGATTGAATTAGAGATAATGGTTAGCGATGAATTAGACGAAAATCTAGATTCAATATCTAAGGGAGAAAGTACGAAAGAAGTTGTGTTTAAATTAATTCAATGGGCTGACTCGCAAGGCAAGTTAGAGGAATTAGTTAAAGCTGCGTGCGAATCTAATCCTGGTAATCAAGAATTACAAACAATAAGCGAAGAATTATTCCCTAATCTACAAAAATGAAAATTTTACTTTTAATAGGATTTTCAATCCCCAAAATCAAGGATTCACGAGCGAATATTCCGCAAATTTCCACCTCCAATTAGAACCCCAGCCGCTACCAAAGAAGGGGAGTAAAAATTAAAGCCTCTCTCCTACTAAAAGAGAGACGAGAAAACGCTCCGCGTTCATGGAGAGAGACCAAAATGTAGTACATCCTCAATCAGCAAGAGTCAAAATTTCCACACCATCATCAGTCACGGCTACGGTATGCTCAAACTGAGCCGAAAGTTTTCTATCTTGGGTAATTACAGTCCAACCATCTTTAAGAAACTTTAGTTTATAAGTACCTTCATTCAACATCGGTTCAATGGTAAACACCATTCCCTTCCGCAACTTCATTCCGGTATTTCGTTTACCATAATGAGGTACTTGGGGTTCTGTATGAAACACTCTCCCAACACCATGCCCCACCATATCCCGCACTACTGAGTAACCGTTTGCTTCAGCATATTCCTGAATCGCCGCACCAATGTCGCCAATTCTGCCATCAGGTTTTACTTGAGCAATACCCCGCATCATTGACTCTCTAGTAACTTCAACTAGCTTTCTAGCTTTATCCGATACATCTCCCACCAAAAACGTTCTAGAAGTATCGCCGTGATAACCATCTAAAATTGGAGTTACATCAATATTGATAATATCCCCTTCCTTCAGAACTTGCTTGGAGTTAGGAATTCCGTGACAAACAACTTCATTAACGCTGGTACAAACGTGTCCTGGATAAGGTGGATGATTGGGAGGAGCATAACCTATAGTGGCGCTAATTGAACCATTTGCTTTCATGAAACGAGCCGCTTCATCATCTAATTCTTTCGTCGTGACTCCCGGTTGCACCATTGGTTCGAGATGATTGAGAAGATTTGCTGCCAGCTTGCCGACAACGCGCATTTTATCCAACTCCCTAGAAGAAAGTAAGACAAGTCCTTTCTTGTTTTGTGCTTTATTCCCACCTATAGAAAGCAAATTTTGATTGTTCATATTTATATTCGTTTAAACCAAACTCTATTTAGAGATGCTATGCTATGCTAGCACAGCATGGACTAGCTTATTGCTTGTATCCTAAAAGTAAGAAACAGTGGATATTAACTTGGTATGGGTGGTAAAACAAACTTAGATAGAGTAGTTGCTTATATTCCTCCCGAGTGGAAAAAAGAACTAGAAGAATGGGCAGAAGAAGACGAGCGTTCGGTTTCTTGGCTGGTTGCGAAATTGATTGATAAAGCTTTGCAAGAACGTCGAGAGCAGAAAAATTCGGCAAAAGTTGTAAATATGCGCTAAATAAGACTTACAAAAAGCCCCGCTTTAAAGGGTGATTGGGGGATCTAAATACATTTCACATTGTTAGAGACGTAGCAGTGCTACATCTCTACAAAGGTTGAGCTTAGAAAAATTCCTGCTTCCTAAAATTTACTTAATTTACTTAATTTACTTTATTAATTTCAAACCTCAGCTTTAATCGGCAACTCAATCAAAAATTGCGTACCTTTTTCTAATTGGGAAGAACATTGAATTTGACCTCGATGTTTTTCAACTATAATTTGATAGCAAATAGGTAATCCCAATCCCGTACCTTTGCCTACTTCTTTTGTCGTAAAGAAAGGGTCAAAAATATTATTTTGTATTTCTTCTGGTATCCCAGAACCATTGTCAGTTATTTTAATAATGACTTGATCGTTAATTGCTTCGGTACTAATTTTAATGTTAAAAGCAACTTCGGATTTTTTTTCTGATGATGAAGATTTTTGTTCTAATGCATCAATACTATTGCTCAGAATATTCATGAATACCTGATTCAATTGAGCGGGATAACACTGTACGGGTGGTAATTCACCGTAATTTTTGATAATTCCAATCCCTGGATATTCGCCGTGTGATTTTAAACGGTGCCCTAAAATCAGTAAAGTGCTATCTAATCCTTCATGAATGTTTACTGCTTTTAAATCCGCTTCATCTTTACGGGAGAAGTTACGTAATGACAACACAATTTGACGAATACGTTCTGCTCCTACTTGCATTGATTCAAGGGTTTTTGGTAAATCGGAAATAATAAAATCGAGGTCAAATTCTTCTAATTCACTTTGAATATCTGCTGGTAAATTAGAATAATTCTGCTGATGAAGATTGACTACTTGAAGTAAATCTTCAATATATCCATTAACATGCGTTAAATTTCCAAAAATAAAGTTGACAGGATTATTGATTTCGTGGGCAACTCCAGCCATTAACTGTCCTAAACCCGCCATTTTTTCACCTTGAATTAGCTGGGCTTGAGTTTGCTTCAATTCTTGTAAAGCTTGAGCAATTTCATTAGCCTGGATTTTAGTCTTTTCTAATAATTCTGCTTGCTGAATTGCGATTCCTAACTGCGTACCAACTTGTGCGAGCAAATTGACTTCTTCATCTTTCCAGTAGCGGGGTTGAGAGTTTTGATAAGCAACTAATAGCCCCCATAATTTTTCACCTTGAGAAATTGGCACAAAAGTTTCGTTACGGGGTAAATTATCATCATCATCGTCACTTGAAAATGTTGGTTGAATAATTAGTTGTGTATTGATGACGGGTTTCCAGTCGTCTTTAAACGAATCCGCAACGAATTTACCTCTCCAATCGGAATTAAAGCGATAGATTGCAACTCGTTCAACTTCTAACAATTCTCGTACTGCTTGAGTAGTAGTCTTAAAAATAGTTTTAATATCGAGTGACTGACGAATTTTATCTACTGTTGCGGCTAAAAACTTTTGCCGTTCCATTGCTTTTTCTCGTTCGTTTGCTTCTGCTAGCTGAACGGCTTGAGTCTGCACTTGTTTTACATACAAATCTTGTTTTAAAGCAATACCAAGTTGTTCTGCAAGTTGAGCAATAAATTCGATTTCTGAAGATTCCCAATTGCGAGCATTACTACATTGATGGATGCAAAGTAATCCCCACAATTCACCTTCTTTCAATAAAGGTGCAACAACATTAGCCCGCACCTGGAATTGTTCTAAAATTTTTATATAGCAGTCTTTAGATTCTTGTTGATAAATATCGGCGATCGCGTTCACTCTACCTTGTTGATAAAGTGGTGCAAAGTTTTCGCTAAAGCAATGATCGTAAACCTTGTTAGCAATAGCTGAATTCCAACCATCAGCTACATCTTCGTAAATAAACTCTCCTTCCCAATCATTTGCAGAATTGAAATGGAAAACCCCGACTCTATCAACTTTGAGGAGTTGACGTACTTCGGTAACAGTAGTTTTAAATATTTTGTCTAAATCTAAAGATTCCCGGATTCGGGTAATCACACCAGTTAATGCTTTTTGCTGTTCTGCTTGATACTGAGCTTCTAATAAAGTTTTATTATGTTTGAGAGCAACTCCTAAATTATCCGCAATTTGACGGGTGAATTCGATTTCTTCTTGTTCCCAGTTACGAGAATTACTGCATTGGTGTACGCACAATAAACCCCATAATTCCTCTCCTTTGAGTAAAGGCACAACCAAATTAGCCCGAACTTGAAATTGACCTAATATTTGCTGGTGACAATCGCTCAATCCTTCTGCGTAAATATCAGCAACCGCTTGTACCCTACCTTTTTGATAGTGAACCGCAAATTTGTCTCCAAAAGTACGATCGTAAACTCTGGCTGCAACAACAGAATCCCATTGAGGAGCTACACTTTCCCAGACAAATTCTCCTTCCCAATCTTTTTGAGCATCAAATTGAAAAACTGCGACTCTGTCAGCTTTCAACATTTGCTGAACTTCGGTAACGGTTGTTTGAAAAATAGTGTCTAAATCCAAAGATTCCCGAATCCGGGTAATTACACGAGTTAATGTTTTTTGCTGCTTCGCTTGATTTCTAGCTTTAAATAATAATTCATAGTGTCTTAGTGCTACGCCGATTTGCATTCCTATCTGTGTAATTATTTCTACTTCGTCTTCAAGCCAGATTCTAGGTGCAGAATTTTGATAAGCAGCAATAATTCCCCAAAGTCTATCCCCTTGATGAATGGGAGCAGTTGCAAAACTTTTTGCTTGAAATTGTTCTAAAAGAGCAATATGGCAATCACTTAATTGAGCTTGGTAAATATCGTTAACAGTAAATGTCTCACCGCTAACGTAACGTCCACCTTGAGTTTCTTGCAAATATGTATCGTTAATTGTAGGTTGAACCCCAACCAAAGAATTCCATCCTTCTGTAAAAGATTCAGCTACAAAATTACCGCTCCAATCCGAATTAAAACGAAAAATAGCAACGCGCTCGGCTTGGATTAATTCTCGTATATCTTTGGTTGCTGTTTGAAAGATAGTATCAATCTCAACTGGCGTGCGAATTTTATTCACAATTTGAGCAATAACTTTGTCGCGTTGTGCTGCTTGAGCTAATTTTGTAGCTTGTGATTCTAACTTTCTAAAATATTCAGCTTGTTGAATCGCAACGGTAAAGTGTTCGGCAATTAACCGAATAAATTCAATCTCCGATTCCTTCCAATTACGAATATCGCTGCATTGATGCACGCAAAGTAAACCCCACAAAACATTTTCTTGCAGTAGTGGAACGATAAGATTGGCACGCACCTGAAACTGAGCCAAAATTTCCGCATGACAATCACTCAATCCGGCAGCATGAATATCAGCAACTGCTTGTACTTTACCTTGCTGGTAATGAACCGCAAACTTTTCTCCAAAACAATGATCGTAGACTTTTTTTGTAAGTACCGAATCCCAACCTGTTGCAACATCTTCGGAAACAAACTCTCCTTCCCAATCATTTTTGATATCAAATTTAAATACAGCTACCCTGTCAGCTTTCAGTAAATGTCGTACTTGAGTTGCAGTAGTTTGAAAAATATTTTGTAAACTTAACGGTTGTCGAATTAAGGTAATTACACTTGCAAGTGCCTTTTGCTGTTCTAACTGCTCTTGAACTTGAGTATCTAAAGGCTGCTTTTCTGCTTCGGTTGGATTAGATGTCATAGTTTGTAGAATTTAGAAATTGAGATAAAAAGTATTAATAACCAAACTTCTTAAAATCAAAGAGTACGAGAAAAGGACAAAAATATAAAAATATCAAGCTTTTACTAAATGCATCATTTAGAATTAATTGAAGATGGTTATTGTTATTATTCCCATTTTTCTGAATAAACTTACATTCAATCAATATTATTCGGTTGTAGCGTTAGGCTAAGCTAAGATTTCTTTTTTCTACGTAACTAAAAATACTGATATTGTGGAGTTATCAACTTTTTGAATTGTGCAACTTTTGTTCATGTTCTACGATTACAAGAGTACTCACGCACGACAAAATGAACAATTCTTCTACCGAACAAACTTGGCAAACACCACCGCAACCCATTAATCAAATCCTTAAAGCAGCACCCCCGCCGCAAATTCGTATTTCTCCTGACAGAAAGTATATGTTGGAGTTAGAGCAGTCGCAGCTAGTCCCCATTGCTTTACTTGCCGAAGAAGAAGTTGCCGTCGCCGGTTTTCGCTTAAATCCCCAAACTAATGGTCCCGCTCGTCACAATACTTACTACAGTATGAAGATTAAAGCGGTAGATTCTCCTGAAAATGTCAGAACAATAGAATTACCGGAAAACCCCCGCATTGGTTTCGTTAAATGGTCAACAGATAGTCAAAAAGTTGCATTTACCCTGACTCAAGAAACAGGTTTAGAACTTTGGGTTTTGCAAATTGCCGATGGAACTACCCACCGTTTAACCGAACCAGTGCTTAATGCTGCCTATGGAACCCCGTATCGCTGGCTTGATGACGAAACATTAATTTGTAAATTTATCTCTCAAACTCGTGGCGAAGCACCAGTCAAATCTAAGATTCCTTATGGTCCTTCAATTCAAGAAAACTTAGGTAGTAAAAAGCCGACTCGCACCTATACAAATTTACTTAAAAATGCTCACGACGAAGCATTATTTGAATATTATTTAACTTCAACTTTAGAAAAAATTACTATAGAAGGAAATCGCACTCAATTAGTTTCACCTTGTTTAATTAGCGAAGCAATACCTTCTCCAGATAGTAATTTTATTTTAATTTCTACCATACATAAACCGTTTTCTTATCAAGTCCCCGCAGCACGTTTCCCCAAACAAATATATGTAATTGATAGTAGCGGTAAACAAGTTTATGAAGTTGCAAATTTACCCCTTGATGAAGAACGTTCCATCAAATTTGATGCAGTACGCAAAGGCAGAAGACGCACATCATGGCGCAGCGATGCTAAAGCGACATTAACTTGGGTAGAAGCACTAGACGAAGGCGATCCTACTATAGAAGTTAGCGATCGCGATGCTTTATTCATGCTTGAAGCACCGTTTACAGCTACACCAACGGAGTTATGGAGATGCAAATATCGTTTTAATTCCGTACTTTGGGGTAAAGCAGATGTAGCATTAGTTTATGAAAAATGGTACGATAGCCGTCGTTATAAAGCTTGGCGAATTCACCCCAATAATCCACAAACGCCACCAAAATTAATATTTGACCGCAGCTTTGAAGACAAATACAATTCTCCGGGAACACCACTAACGAAATTAGGAGATTATCGTTACAAAGTTTTACGCTTCGCACCAGATGGTCAAAGTATATACCTCAGCGGACGCGGTGCTTCTCCCGATGGCGTATATCCATTTTTAGATAAATTAAATTTAGATACTCAAGAAAATCAACGTTTGTGGCAATGCCAAGACGCTTACTATGAGGAAATATTCGCCGTCCTAGATGATGAAGCACAAAACTTAATTACCGTGCGTCAATCTAAAACCGAACCAGCCAATATTATACGGTTTTCTCGCAATCATAATGATGAAAAGATACTTACAGATTACCAAGATCCCGCACCAGAATTAGCAGGAATTCATAAAGAATTAGTCCAGTATCAACGAGCAGATGGAGTGCAGTTGTCGGCAAAACTATACCTACCTCCTGACTATGACGTTGAACGAGATGGCCCCTTACCGACGATATTGTGGGTGTATCCCGAAGAATTTAAAGACAAAGAATTTGCAGGACAAATAACTACACCTGAAAATACCTTTAGCCGTCCCGCACGTGCTTCGGTATTATTCTTATTAACCCAAGGATACGCAGTACTTTCCGGTGCAACCTTACCAATAATCGGTGAAGGAGATAGCGAACCCAATGATAGCTATGTAGAACAATTAATTGCCGGAGCGCAAGCCGCAGTTGATTATGTAGTAAAGCGTGGAATTGCCGATAGAAAACATATCGGTATCGGCGGACACTCTTACGGTGCGTTTACAACAGCAAATTTACTAGCTCATACAGATCTATTTTGCATGGGAATTGCTAGAAGCGGAGCTTACAACCGCACCCTGACACCATTTGGTTTTCAAGGAGAACAGCGTAACTTTTGGGAAGCACAAGATACATACATAAATATGTCACCCTTTACCCATGCATCCAAAATAAAAGCCCCATTATTATTAATTCACGGTGAAAACGACAGTAATGCAGGAACATATCCCCTGCAAACCAAACGTTTATACCAAGCACTTAAGGGATTGGGTGCAACCGTGCGATGGGTAGAATTACCAACAGAAGCCCACGGTTATCGTTCCTCCGAAGCAGTGGGACACGTACTTTGGGAAATGGTTAATTGGTGCGATAAATATTTGAATAATATATCAATTTAAAAGTTGGACGAAACCGATAGATTTTGGGTTTTTCCAAAATCTAGAATCTAAAATAACAACACAAAACATGATATTTTAGATTCCGGTTCGCCCATTTTTTCGAGAGTTCGCTGTTATCTAAGTCCCATTAACAGTTTCTATTGCCAAACCAGGCTCTTGTTTTATGAATTTATCCGTCAATTCTAGTAAAGCTTCTGGTTTAAATCGAATTGTTCCAGAACTTGAATGCCGATAGCGCTCGCCAACAAATACTGATAGCGTAATATTGGTTCTATCGGGATTAGAGACGTTCTTCACCGTGCAAACCTGCATCTTATTATTGAAGTAGGCAATAATGCGATCGCCAGGTCGAATATCTAACGCTTGTATTTTCATACATACTATGGTAACACTTTAACAAATATAAACAGAAATTATTATTCTTCGTCTAATTCTTCCTCTTGATCTAGAAGCTCTTCAATTTCATTTGTTGGCTTATCCGAAAGGTACTTATCGGATTCATGGGATTTAAATCGACCACTACTTTCTATCCATTGGAGAACAGATTCACTTTCCCTTGGAGGGGTAATCAATGCTGGTTCGCTTATTGGTGCTTGATGAAGCGCAGGGTGGTTTTTATATTTCTTATGTATTCTCATTTCTGTTTATTTCCAAGCCTAGTCCGTCAAATCTATTAGGGTCTTTCTTTTGCTTCTTTGTGCCATCGGATTGTTTTTTTGGTTTTTTAGATTCTCTATTGCCTTTTTTCTTTGCCATAACGATTCCTAAATTGAATATTGAGATATCAGCGATAGCCCACAGTTAGAACAACAAAGTGTTTGATTGAGCTAGTAAACATAGCAAGATTTTCAATTCTCACTTGCCGGGAGCTTAGAAACCTATGCTTAACCCTCATTTATCACTCTTGGAAAAATTAACGAGTTTTCGATGTTTCAGCCAACGAAAAATTAAGGTTTCATCCCAGTTTGACAGAAAAGGGTTAATTTACCTTTTGACGAACTAGGTTGAGTAGTTCTTTTGGTGATGCGAGTAGATCAACCGCTACAAAGAAAATTTGGTCTTGAGGATCGAGCAAAAAGCGCCAGGATATGTTCATACCGACACTAGAACCAAACCAAGGAGTTTCTACTTTGCCTATAACTTTAATCGAGGTATACCCATCTTTTATTGACTCAATAGTGCCTGCTTCTGGCATCAATTTAAGTCCCTCGCATTCTTCGAGCATATAGTTAAGAACGGCTTCGCGACCAATAATTGGTTTTTGAAAAGGCGGTTGCAAAGCACCATTAGAAGCAAATAAGTTAACAGCAGTTTCAAAGTCGTTAACATTCATATTGTTGATGTAACTCACCACTGCGGTATTAGTTATGCCTTCAATCTTAGTTTTGATTGGGTCTGCTATCTTTGTGGGGACAGCTATAGGTTTTCTACCTTTTTGGCTATTATCAGAAGAATTGGAGTCAAATCCCATATTAAGGACAATATTACGCAGTATGGTAATTTGCTGTCCTGGATCGGCATTCTCAATTGCCTGAAGCACGGCATTAGCCTCAGAAGAAAGTTTGTAAGCCTGGGGAATTGGTACAACAAGTCCCTGTTCCATCCATTCTGCCAACTGATTCCAGAAGCCCAACTTTAGATTAGTGGTGAAAGAGCTATAAGAACGGCAGATGGAAGTGTCAGTGTGGTTTGCTAAATCGCACATGGCTTGTGTTTGCTCTGTAGGAGACATCTGCTTAATCTGGTCAAGCAGTTTTTGAGCAAAGACCATACTGGTTGCACCAGGAGCAGCAATCGTAATTGTTTTACCCATTTTTGTATAGGCAAACCAGATTAGTGCCAGTTGATTTTCAGCATTTAGTCGATTGAATTGCTCAATTGTACTTGGAACAACATTTGCAACTTGAGTATCTGAAAAAATCGACTGAGCAGACTTGATAGTCATAGACATAATATAGAGACTCCTACATTGGATTAAAAGTGCATCATCATCGCCCAGAAATAAGCGAAAAAATCTGTTTACGAAGTGATGTTTGTAATCAAGCTGAAAATTCTTTATCTTAGTTGAATACTTAGACTTGTTTTACAGGCATAGACCACCAACCTTCAATTGGATATTTAGCCTTTTCCCAAGCAGTTAAACCACCGATTAGCTCAGAAACATTTTGATAACCAGCTTGGCGCAGTTTGCTTGCTGCTACAGCGGTTTGTTCATCTGTCTGTGCATAAATATAAATGTCGCGGCTCAATTCGAGGCTGTCAAGAGTAGGGTCGGAAAACTCGTCCATTGGTATAGGAATAGATCCCCTGATATGAATAACATTGAAAAGCTTTCTAGGTCTTGCATCAACGATATTTAAGGCTGGTTCACCCCAATCAAGACGTTTTTTCAGGTCTCCAACGCTGGACTTATTCTGAATTGCTGGGGGAATGGGAATAAAGTTAGAAAATATAGTCATGATTTTCCTTTTATTGCGTGTTGACTTATTCATCAAGCGCTTTTTCTTGATCGGATTAGTGTCTCTTAAAGGGAGCAACCCCTTTTTTGGCTTTATTTAGCTTTGCCTGAATCTAAATTCCATTCGTGCATCAAAAGATTTCGGTACGTTATTTCCTGAATCATCATGTGATTATGCAAGATGATTAAGAACTTTTGAGCTTGTTCGCGAGACATACGCTGTACTTGCGAGGCAAAGCTTTTGAGTTGAAATTCTTGCTCTAAAGATAATTCGATTGGTTGATTCATCAAATTTATGCTGTGGGAATAATAAAGAGCTTTGACCTGGAAAGAAAACTAAATTATCAATCCTACTAGCTAGATATTTTGGACTTTGAAATACCTAGCTTTAGTTACCGAGTATTTTTTTCGGTTTAAAGCCCCCCGAAGTTTCTTTAAGCGGGGGAACCCCCTTCGGGTTCGCAGTTGTTCATGGGGGAAACCCCCCGCTCTGCACACTGTCTCACCGCCAACGAACTTCTCTCCGGATTCATCCGTGGACTATACTCTGTTACAGCCGCTAAATTCCATTTATGGGGAATTAATTACGTAGCTTGCGTCACCCGGAGGGTGATATTACGAATTATACTTACGTCTAGCTGGCTGCAAATGCAATTAGTAATGTGGTGGTAACAAGTAGCATAGCTCCTGCTCCCAAGAAGATATAATGTTTTTGCTGTTTTGGTGATGGATAGTCTGTTAAAGATATATCGGCTTCGGTTGCATAGTTATCAATGATTCCCTCATCATTAACGGTGTAACCACTTGAAAGAGGTGTATTAGGTAATCGATTGTTATCAAAGCTTGTATTTGCCTGTATCTCAGCAGGGATTAGCTCACTTCCATCACTAATACGATGCGCTACTACCTTATCTTTAAGGGTGATGCTACTGGATATATTTTGTTTGCTCATATTAAGAGCATAACATTTTTTTAAAATAAGTCGCTCAAAGTCAAATTATTTGGTATAGTTAAAATATTTTTTCAAAATACAGCATTTAATCAAATAAACCTTCTACTTTTTGTCGAAAGGCTATTAATGCGTGAGATCCCTGAAACTGTTTGAGTTTTTCAAGTAGTTGGTCGGATATCTCTGGTGTAACGATAGTTTTAACTTCAATATTAGTGTTGTAACCAGCCATATCTCCCATACGTTTTCCGTGACTACCCGCACCCTGCGCCGGAATAATCGTATACCCAGAAACATTTAATGCTTGTAATAATTTTATCAACCGCTCTTGTAAAACCGCTTCACAGATGATAGTAACAACCATACCCTGACTAAAAGAAGAAGACATAATAATAATTCCAAAAAAGATTGTGGTGCGGGGTTGTTGCCCGCTTCTCATATACAAACGTTGAAATGTAACAGATTATTGCCTAATCGAGAGCAGCAGCTAAGTAGTCGAAATACATACCAACTTCAGTAACATCTTCTAAAGACAAAATCGAAGTCGCGATTTCTTTCATAGCACGGACACTTTTGGCAACGGACTCAATTGGGGTGCCAAGGGATTGGTACATTTGGCGAACACCAACGATTCCGATCTCTTGAATTGGGGCACTATCTCCAGCAGCAATACTGTAGGAAATCAACCGCAGGTAATAGTCCATATCTCGCAAGCAGGTGGCAGTCATCTCTTTGCCGTAGGCATTACCACCTGGCGAAACTAGGTTTGGACTTCTTTGAAATAGTTGACTTGCAGCTTCTTTAACAATGCGATCGCGACTAGTCGTTAAAGTTTTTACAATTTTGAGACGGCGATCGCTGCTCTTAATAAAGAGATTGATTTCCTCAAGTTCTCCAGGGGTAAGATAGCGAATATCAGCATCTGCATTGATAATTATTTTGGTAATAACACTCATTAGTTAACTCCTGCTACGGTTTAAATTAGGTTTAAATTAGGTCTATGCTCGTCAAAACTTAGATAGCTATGTTATGGACTTTACTCAAAGTCCTTTGAACGATAGTGGCAAGCGCATCAATAAAAAGGTAGATATCTAAAGGTTTGTTGAACCACAAATCGAACCCGCTTGAAAGAGCATATTGACGCATCCCTTCACTGGTGTAAGCTGTCACAGCAACGATCAATAATTCTTGCCTTCGTTCTACTGCAATTGTTCTTGTTTGTTGAGCTAGGGCAAAACCATTTACCTCTGGCAAGGCAATATTAGTTACGAGGATATCTGGTTGCCATTCTAAAAATATTTTTAGAGCTTGGTGGGCTAAAAATGCTTTTCTTACTTCTACACCACAGGGCATTAGCAGAAACTCCATAAAATCGCAGCAATCAACATGGTTGTCTACAACAAGCACTCGCAGCCCTTCAAGGGTTGGAAGATTAATCGCAAATAGATCGTTCTGATTATCCATGCCGCTCGCCTTATAGTTAATAGGAAAATTGAATTCAAGTAGCGATTTACTTGGTTTTTTTAATATCCACGTCGCAGCATTTTTACTACCATCGCTCGCTTGATTTCACTTTTAGCTTGGCTATTTTCGAGCAAATTTTCTAATGATTGAAACCACATCGATGCACCCCACATAATTCTTGCTCTAACTATTTATAATGTGACAGAGCTATGTTTGAAATTATGTTTCGGCAAGAGTTTAAGTTATATAAGATCGACTTTTAATGTTTGATTTCGTTACAAAAATTTAAATTAAAACTAAAACGAAACTAAAATATCTGTTAGGAGTCAGAAGTATTATTTTTAGATATTATTGTCACAAATTAATTATCCCATTCCCTATCTTCAAGTTCTTTCTGGGGCAATAATAAGGCAGCTTCAATCTCTTGACGCACTGCAACTGTTACTTCACAGTTACTATTAAGGCAATCAACCAGCAACTTATTCGCATCATAATAGTGTTCTAGAACTTTCTGCTGTTCGGGGCTAAAGTGCCAGTGAGACTGTATATTGCGATGAAAGTAAATTGCCGTTTTTAAACGCTCAGTCCAAGCAAGATGGTTGATTTGCCACCATGACTGAAATATTGTTTGATTGCAATCTGGATCGGGGAGTTCTTCTTTGAGTTGTTGCAAGGATTGCTGTAACCCAACATCAAGTACAATATTCAGGGCATTGCTGAGGGCATGGACACAAGCACGAGCATGAGCAAAATCGGTGGAGTCAATAACGCATTCCAACACCAGGTTATCTAATAACGCATCGAGAAAAATACCTTGATCCAGAGTACAAGCAAGAGCGAAGTGAGGAGCAACATGAGGAGTTTGCGTAAGACCAAGATAAAAAGCACGAGTTGCAACTAAAGTAGGTTGGGGTATAACCAGAGATTTTTGACTTGCCCAGGTTAAAAACTTTTGGAGATAAGCATCTTGGGCGACTAGGGCATCGATTTCTTGCTTCATCAATTGTACGAGGTAGTCTGCACTCCGCAACATAGCAGTAGTCAACAAAAAGATTTCGCGCCATCGTGGTTCGGTGATGTGACTAACTAAACCTTCTAAGGCTCGTAATGACTGTAAATTATGACTGGCAACGATTTTTCGGGCAGTGAAGTATTCTTGAAATGTTAAAGAGGAAAAAGAGAAAATTCCCCGTACTCGTTCCGCTAATAGTCCGTGTTGCAACTCAATTGCTTTTAGCACCACTTCGCTATCGAGTTGTAATTCTTCCGGCTCGGTAGGAGCATTTGGTAAATTGATGATAAAATCGCTGATGTACTCTTCTGCGGCTCGTTGTTCAAAAAAATAATTCCCATGTTCAAATGTTACGGCAGCAATCTGACTCATCAGTTTGAGCTTTTGTGGTAATAAAAACCCATGATAAAATTCATCCCGTTCAATGCCTCTAATTTGATCCCATTTTCCTAAAAGAAGGTCTAGACATTGCTTATAGAATTCGGCTTTCTTAGAGGGAAATTCTTCTTGCCGATGGAATACCCAGCAAGCAAGATGTAGAAACAAGGGTGTCACTGCGAGTCGCCGAAATGGCAAGTTTTCGGGTAAATCCAGTTTTTCGATGAACTGAACTGTCATATCTATGTCTATTACATTGTCTCTAGTAAATACGGAGAACCACTTCTGAGCAAAGGCTACAATTTGCGATTGAGTAAAGGGAGCGATTTCGACATCGGTAAAGCCTTTGAGATTAAATGCTTTGGCAGCAGTTCGGCAGGTAACGATAAACAAATTCTGAGGATATTTCTCAGAAAATTTGCGAATTTCCTTCAAGATTTCGTTGTTGTCTTGATGCAGCACTTCATCGAGTCCATCCAATAACAGTAATACTCTTCCCTCACGCAGTAGGATTTCGGTCGCAGGCTGTTCTGACTCGCTGAAAATATTTGAACTAATGTAGTTTAATAAGCTGAACGCCCCGATCTCTTTTGAGTCGTCAGCAAAATCCTTTAAGGTAATAAAAATCGGAACTAGATTAGCAGCAAAGTTACCTTGGTTGCATTGAATGGCGAGATATTGCAAAAAAGTAGTTTTACCACTCCCAGGCTTACCTAATACCCTAAGCTTAGAATGGGTTTCAACTGCCCTCATGCCTGGTATTTGTTTCTCAGAAATCTGCCCTAACCCAAAACGGTCAAATTCTTCGGCAGTAGGATTTTGCAAATTAGAAATATCTAACCACTGTTGACTGGCAATCTCCTGCAATATATTGACATCTATATAAATATTTTCTATTTCAACTGGACGGTTAGTATCTAATAACTGCAAAGTACCGCACTGTTGTTGAATTTTATCTCGACATTGCGATCGCACTTTCTTTACCAGGGCATCAATATTTATTGATACTTCTCCTAACTCGGAAAGCTCCGAAGGGGGATCTATCGCAATTTCTCGCCAATTTAGATCCAAGACAGAGCAAATTTCTATAAAAGTATAGCGTTCTATCGGACGACCTGTAAAAAATCTCCAAACTGGCTGACGAGTTTTTAAATTCACTTGCCCTGCCAGGTTTTCTTGAGTCCAACCCTTATTGGTAAAAGCTTTTTTGGCTTGTTTTACTCCTGTTCGCGATGCCTGGAGCGAGCGTTTTGACACCGGGAAAAACCTCACTCATCCAATTTTGTTGAGATATTATCGTAAGATTGACAAATCATATTTTTAAACCTCTACTCTTCCATCGTAACGTTTTCCTCACAATTAAGTTATACAAATATCGAATTAATTAAATTTTATTTTATTAACGAATAATCAAAAAAGTTCAAACCCTCTGCGGATAAGAACTGTAGATAATTTTGTATTGTAAATTTGTATAAGTTAATTTTTAATTTTCGCTGATTGCCGTTGATGGAGCAATAATTTTCTATAGTATTACTCCACCAACTCTATCTATTTACGATGCATCGCAGTTGCTTAGGAAGGCATCAAAACTGTGTCAATGACATGAATAACACCGTTATCAGCGGTAACATCAGCTTTTGAAACTGTAGCATCATTAATTTTGACACCATTACTAGCGTCAATTTTGATTTCTGAACCTTCAACTGTTTTAGCTGATTTCAGCTTAGCCGCGTCAGCCGCCATGACTTTACCTGAAACAACGTGATAAGTCAAGATTTTCTTCAGTTTGGGAATATCCTGGAGTAATCCATCTACTGTGCCATCAGGAAGCTTCGCAAATGCGTCATCGCTAGGAGCAAATACGGTAAATGGACCTTTACCTTTGAGAGTATCTACCAAACCAGCAGCCTTAACAGCAGCAACTAAAGTATTGAAAGAACCAGCATTAACTGCGGTATCTACGATATCAGCCATTTTTGTCACCCTTATGTATAATATATCTGACAGTTATTAGCATGACATTCTGCTGTTAGAAATCATGTTTAAGCAAGCGTTTGAGCAACGTATATTTTGTATGAATTGTCTGAGAGCTATACAAAAATTTACAATTAAAACAATTAAAATTTTTTACTCAAGGGATTTATTTAAATTGAGAATAACGAGCGAGCATTTTTGCTATGGGAAGACAATTGCTATTAGAACCTAATATTTCCAGATAAGATAGATATTTATTTATTTTGATTTTTTAACTTTGATGCAATTCATTTCTATGTTAGATAAATAATGTTATACTAGAAAGTGAGAATCCAAAGATTAACGATTAAGTTGGTATTCAGTATCAAAGGTTTTTCCATAAAGTATTGAGCTATTTCTTTTCCAATAATCTTGTCTCTTGAAACACAATACTCATTGAGAAGACAATCAAAGTATGTCGATTTATGTTGGTAATTTATCTTACGAAGTTAGCCAAGAAGGCTTAAACGAAGTCTTTGCCGAGTATGGAACTGTTAAACGGGTTCAGATTCCCACCGATCGCGAAACAGGTCGCGTCCGAGGATTTGCTTTTGTAGAAATGGAATCCGAAGCCGACGAAGAAAAAGCAATTGAAGCTTTAGACGGAGCAGAATGGATGGAACGAACTCTAAAAGTTAACAAGGCTATGCCTCGTGAAAACAGAAGTTCATCTGGTGGTGGTCGTAGAAACAACCGTTTCTAAACTTCATTAAATTCAAAAAATAACGCTTCTGGGAATAAAGTAGATTAGTTCTGTATCTCTTCCCCAGGGGCATTTTTTGTTTAAGCGAGAAATAATACAGTGTTGCGAGTTGGCAAAATTTATTATAGGACTTACGCAACCGGCACATTTCCGCCGTAGGGTGCTTGCACACTGACTAATTCTGCACGCAATAATGAGGCAATGAGTGTACGGCACCATCAGAGTTTTGTGACAGTTACGTAAGTCTTGTAGTGACGCATCTACACCGCTCTTAAGAGTCGGCGTAGGCTTCTCGGCGACTCCTCTATAAGAACATTTACCGAGCTTTTAAGCCCTACGCCCTAGGGACTTTTAGAAATAATTTGTTCTTTTTTTTTGTAGGCTGCATTTCTACATTTAATTGAGTTACACCTACATTTTTGATTTTACCATGAATCTGGTTCGTAATTCATCCCAACACCTCCCTTGCCGGTAGGTGTGGGACTTCTTCCGATTTAATGTTAAATAAATTGCTTTTTAATAAAAGGAGAAGTCATTGCTGCTAGAAGACTGCCGTAATCTAAGTTGAAATTGACTCCCATTCCAACTTTTAAACAAAAGTTTTTACTGTCGAGGACAACATGATCGCTACTAGAGCCAAGTATTTCCAAATCGCAACTTAAGCCAGATATAAGAGTATCCTGCTTTCCCAGAGCAACAATTGCTCTAGTATGGATACCGCGATTTATAAAGACCGGAACGTTACCAAAAGCATTTCGACCGATTTCCCCATAGGGTAGAGAGGGCTTTGATTTTGACTCGATAACTTCCGCAATCAATTTAAAAGTGTTGGTATTTAATGTTGGTATGGTTTTGCTGTGTGCGGTTTCACGTCCTAAAAGAATTGATTCTCCGATACGCAGGTTATTAATTCGTCCCACTTCCGGTGCAGATTTGTACCATTCATAGTTGGCAGAATTTCCCCCAGAAATTATGGGTAGATTAATTTGAAATTCTTTTTCCATCGCTTCGGTTAATGACGATAGTTGACGCATTTTCTGGTTGTCAGGCTTGATTCCCCCATAGCAAGCCAAATTACAGCCTAGTCCCATTATTTTGATGTGAGGTAAGCAAAGAACTTTTTTAATGAATGAGAAAACGTCACGGGGAAGTATTCCTTCTCTCAAATCACCCATTTCTACCATTAAAATTATTTGATGGATTTTATTATGCTTCTTTGCATAATAATTAAGCTCTTTAATTGTTTCGGTTTCCGTGTTGAGGCTAATGTCTACATCTTCAACGACAGATTCTGCTTGACTTAAAGCGGTGCGGAGTAAAACAAAAGTCGCCGATACTCTGGCAATCTTCATCCTTTGAATGTTTTCCAAACGAGAGTCAGCAATATACTTTACACCTCCTCGAATCATAGCTTCTGCAATTAAAGGCTCTCCTAATACTGCTTTGGAGACTCCCATTAAAGAAATATCCTGTTGTCCGTAAAGTTCGCATAATATTCGAGCGTTATGCTGTATTTTGGATAGGGAAATTTCGATTCTTGGCATAAACGCTTTCATCTATTTTATTTAAACGTTTTACATTTACTTTGTCGTTAATAAAGGAATTATCTGAGAATTTAGTTTGTTTTGACGATCGAGACTTGGAAAACGATTACCTAAAGTACGAACTAGTTTTTTACAGCCACAGGTTAATACATCTGTAGTTGGTAATTGAAGACGATTTTCATAGCCTTCGATAGTTTTCTTAATTTCTGTTTCTGTCATATTTTCATGGCTTAAGGCGATCGCAATTACCTGAGATTGAGAAATTGCTTCAATCAAAAGAATTTCACTTTCAATTGTAGGCATGGGTAGCTGGGGAAAATCGCAGCGAAACTTCCTCCCAGGAGGATGTTGCAAAATAATTCCATCGGGCATACTTCCTTTTAAAATGCCTACAGAACTCATAAAAGCCGGGTGAGACACTGCACTTTGTCCTTCTACTAAAATAATATCGGGACTTTCTCGTTCAAAGGCTTGGAGAACGGCATTTTCTATCTCCCCAATCACAAATTGGGACACTAGCGCGTCGATAGATACACCATACCTTGCCCCTTGCATCAAGCTAGTTTGACCCGTCGCTACCAGTACCGACTTGATGCCCAAATGATTTAAAGCTTTGTTTAATTCCACTGCGGTAGTCATTTTTCCGCAAGCGCAATCGGTACCCAAGACAGCAATTACAGGAATATTGACTTTAGAAATTTGTCCCGTAAATACATGGAGGTCTTTTAATTTCGGAGGTTTTCTAATGTCTTTAATTTCAATCTCACAGTTGGCAGCCATCTCGATAAACTCGGAATCATCAGAAAAGAACTGATGCAGACCATTAATTATATCCATTCCTTTGGTCATTGCTTCCAAGATTAAAGCTCTCTCTTCGGCGGGTATGGTCGCATCTAAAGGAGCTTTACCGTAGATATAGCAATCGGGAACGTCTGGTAATCGATCTAAAGCTGACTGTAAGTTAGCAAAAATGGGAATATAGTTTTTTTGATTATCTAATTCTTCTCCAGCATCCTTACCAGCCAATGAACTATCGATTACGCCGACAATATGATAAATTTCTGAATGCCGAACTAAACCGCCTGCAGTTTTGCCATCCATTAAGCCAAATTGATTTTCACAGTAAACTAAAGCTGTTTTTCTTGCAATCGACATTAAGATTATTTTTCCCAATATTTACAAATGAAGGAAGAAGTTATGAGGAAGAAGGGAAAGTTGTTAAAAACCTTCATTTGCTGAGTTTATAGCATTACATGAACCTATCCCACTAATAATATTTTTGCTGAAAAGCCCAAATATTGTTAGAGATAAAAACTAAAAATTACGCTTTTCACGAACATTTTACTTAAGTAAATAAGCATTTTTAGAATAGTGGGATAGGTTCGTAGTTAGCTTAGGACATTAGGCACTTACAGATAATAAAATGTCCCACCGTCGGTGTCGCCTGAAAGGCGACACCCCAGTATATCTAGGTTTTGACCGGAATATTTGTAAAACGGTGGGACATTTTATTTCTTGGATCTCCCTTAGCGAATGCCGAAACTTATAATTAGTAAACTTTTGACTTGCCCTTAGCACTATACAAATACCTCCATCCTTTTACAAGTGACGTACCACTAACTCATCTAAATAAGCTCCCTTCAAATAAGCTCCCTCCAACTTGGTTTCTTGCAGATTAACTCCCGTTAAGTCAGCCCCTCGCAGGTCAGCACCTTGTAAATTAGTCTCCCGCAAATTTGATCCTCGTAGGTCAGATCCTCCTAAATTAGCACCCCGTAAGTCTGCTCCACTCAAGTCAGCTTCTCTGAGATCGGCTCCACTGAGATCCGAGTCTATCATTTCGGCATCAATCAAACATGCTTGAACTATTTGTGCATCACTCAGATTCGATTGATTCAGCTTTGCTTGACTCAAATGAGCTTTGGTTAAATTTGTTCCTCGTAGATTAGCTTTAATTAAGTGCGCTCCATTTAAATGTGCTCCAATTAAATTAGCGTTGGTTAAACATACTTGAATAAGACTTACATGACTAAAATCTCTTTGTCCTGCTGCATATCGATTTAAAATTTCTTGAGCATTCATATCTTTTTTTCTCTTGAATATATATTTGAAAATTTTGTTGCGCGAGCGTTTATCAAACTGACTTTTTTTTGGTATCAGCAACTGCAACACCAACAAGTAGATGCTTTTAGATCGAGTCAATGACGAAATAAAACGGATGAGCAAGTAAATAGTTTACTCATCATAAAATTCAAATTATGTATAGCTGTATCTTTTTGTCTTTCCCAATACTCGAACGAATCAGCCTTTAATGCTTAAAATCTCTATTTTTTGCTCTGAGAGCTTTTAGGCACTTAGCAATGTCTCTTTTAACGGTGACTGCAATAACAGTTCTGAAGCCACGAAACAAGCAAAGCTAGGTAAAACAATAGATAAATTGCTGACATAAATTTGACATAGAATATCTCCTCAATAAAAGGGTGTAGAGATTATAGGTTCGGAGAGAAGTCTAGGTCGTTAGTCACATAACCGAAAGTATTTCTCAATACGATCTCATCGTAACGAGTAAATCTATACCAATACCAGAAAGACACAACTCTTATTAATACGGAATAAGTATAATTCGTAATTTATTCCCTGTAAATATAATTTAGGGGCATTGATGGAGTTTAATCTACGCTCTGTACTGTTGCTTTTAAAACTAAAAAAATACTTAGTAATAGGTTGTAATTTACACCTATTTTAAATTAAAATCACCCTTATTTTACAGGAGTTTAAAAGCCCGCTTAAATTCATATTGTGAAATTATCAACGTCGTAATAAGGTTTTAATGACTTAATTAACCTGAGTTAGGGATAAGCTGAAACCCTTATGATATCGTTGCTTGATTTTAGTAATCATCAACGTGCTTACGTTGTTTCAGCTATCTATGAGTCGATAACAGTTAAAATTAGCTCCTTAACCCGAACTGAAGTTAATTAACATAAAACATAAATTGGAAGTTATTAATAGCTGTTCATCTATTAAAACTTTTGCATATTATGACTAACGGGGTCAAAATTCGGAGTAAACCGAGTGCTTTTATCGTAGCAAGCTCTATCAAGATTGGCTCCGTAAATTTTAATATACTTGAGCCTAGCCCCCCGGAGATTGGCATCTTTAAGATTTGCACCGCTTAAATTAGCTCGTACCAAATTAGCATTAGCTAAATTAGCTCCTCCTAAATCAGCTCCCCATAATTTAGCTTTGGCTAAATTAGCGTTAGTTAAATCGGCAGCAAACAAATTGACACCAACTAAATTGGCTCCTATCAGTTTAGCTTTGACTAAACTGACTGCTGCAAAATCTCTTTCCCCAGCATCGTAACGTCGCTGTAATTCTTCAGCATTCATTTTATTTAACCTTTTTTAATAATTGAGAAGCTATGTTATTCCATTCTTCATCTAAACTAACCTTGGATTCCGGTTTTCCGCTGCGGTTATACCAGTAGCGGGCATTATTCAAATCTCCTTCCCTGCGATGCAAGTATGCATGAACCCAAGCAGTATCGGTATCGCTAACATCTCCTATAAATGTATGAGCTTCATCCCAGCCATATTTTTTGTCGTACCATAAACCCTGTAGCGACAAAGGTAAAGAAGTAGGGCATTTTTCCAAGTTTTCTATTGATTCTTTAAATTCTTCTAAATTCATTTCTCAGAAAAATTATTTAACTGCTGAAATTTAATATATTAATGATTATTTCTATTCCTTGCTCAATATAATACTATCTAAGGGAGTAAATTAGATTAAACTTAACGAACCTATCCCACTAATAAAATTTTGTTAATCCAGATATGGAAATGCAAGAAATTACCCTTCAAATCATTTTAGAAGTGGTATTTGGTTTACAGAAAGGAAAACTATATCAAGAACTCAGAAATTTTAGCGACTTGCTGGGCAATTTATTTGAATCTCCCTTAAGCTAACCACCGTGCCAGCATGCCTCGGAGCGGTCTACACTCCTTCTCGATTAGTCTGGAAAGCTCCACATTTAATATGCTAGTCTTTACAAAGTCCTCAATTAAACATGAATCTTTCCCGACAATACGGGCGCACTTAACAATGTCATATCCATCTAAACTATCTGTTGAGCCCTGCGTAACAACCTTCGATGAGTTTGTGCAATTGGCGGATTATTCTCTGATGGACACCTTAAATGCCGATCCTGATGCCACGATCGATGGTGATGATCGCCGTGCCCGCCAGGTTTTTTCTGGTCATTTTGTACCTGTGACACCCACACCGCTTGCAGAACCAGAATATGTAGCCCATAGCAGCACTTTTTTTAAGGAACTTGGGTTGAGCTCGGAGCTGGCGCTTGATGAAAAATTTCGCTCCTGTTTTTCTGGTGATATCTCTGCTGCGCGCTCTCCTATGCGTCAGGTTGGCTGGGCGACGGGTTATGCACTGTCAATTTATGGCACCGAATATACCCAACAATGTCCATTCGGTACGGGTAATGGTTATGGCGATGGTCGGGCGATATCTATATTTGAAGGAATAATCAATGGCCAGCGCTGGGAAATGCAATTGAAAGGTGGTGGCCCAACACCTTATTGCCGTGGTGCCGACGGGCGTGCAGTACTACGTTCAAGTGTACGTGAGTTTCTAGCGCAAGAATATATGCAGTCCTTAGGTGTTCCAACATCGCGCTCTTTGACACTGTATGTTTCATTTTCTGAGACCGTTACCCGACCTTGGTATTCTCAAGACTCCCACGACCTTGAGCCTGATATTTTGGTGGACAATCCCGTGGCCATTTCAACTCGCGTTGCACCCTCCTTTTTGCGTGTTGGTCAGCTAGAGTTATTTGCCCGCCGCGCTCGCAGCAATGCTCATCCAAAAGCATTAGAAGAACTGAGCATGATAGTGTTGCATTTAATTGAGCGAGAATACAAAAGCGACATTAATCAAAACCTTGGTTTTGCAGATCAATTGGTTGAGTTGGCTAAGCTATTTCGCCAGCGTCTTACTTCACTGGTGGCCAATTGGCTACGTGTTGGTTATTGCCAGGGTAATTTTAATAGTGACAACTGCGCCGCTGGTGGCTTTACCCTCGACTATGGGCCATTTGGGTTTTGTGAAATTTTTGACCCTTGGTTTCAACCTTGGACTGGCGGCGGCAAAAAGTTTTCATTCTTCAATCAGCCAGGAGCAGCAGAAGCGAATTATTATATGTTTTGGAAAGCTGTGAGACCGTTACTGGCAGAAGAAGATGCTGGAGCTTTAGAACAGTTTGAGCAATTAGGCCGTGGCTTTTCAGAAGCCATGCAAAAACAAGTCCAAAAAATGTGGGCGGCCAAACTTGGCTTAACTGAATTTAACCCAGAGCTATTTAAGAAATTAATGCAGCTAATGACACACGAGGATGTGGATTACACCATTTTCTTCCGCGAGTTATCCCACATACCAGACGATGTCTCAGCATTGAAAAAGAGCTTCTATGGTAAAACGTCACAACAACTCGATGAACAATGGCAATCTTGGCTAAAAAGCTGGCGCAGCCTCCTGCCCGACGGTAATTTGACTGAGATATCAACTTCGATGAAACAGACTAATCCAAAATACACATGGCGAGAGTGGTTGATTGTCCCTGCCTATCAACAAGCCATGCAGGGTGACTACACGTTAGTTAAAGAGTTGCAAGAAGTACTAAACTATCCATATGATGAGCAATCACAAGACGTAGAAGATAAATACTATCGTCTAAGACCTAGCGCGTTAGAAGACGTTGGTGGCGTGTCGCACTATAGTTGTTCATCTTGATGTTGAATTACAATAGTCACATCTTCCGTGATGGTGATTGTATCTTATGTGACATTTAACTCAGATGCGATCGCCGAAGGCGGGTCTTCGACCATCGAGGCGGAGAATTGCTGGTATTCTAGCAGTTTTGTTATTTTACTGGCTGGACTAGTATTTACCCAGATAAAACCACCTGCAAAAAAGCACCATTGCTACTGCTGTGCCCGTCATAACTGGTTATATAGACCTGTTAGGTCTTTAAAATCGCTTAATTTTCTTTCTTCAAAGAATAACCTCAACTTAGCAGAAGTCACTAACGGTAACGCACGTAAGTTATACTACATCAATTTATTACATGAACCTATCCCACTAATCCCAAAATGTGATAGCCTATTCCTCAGTTGAGAAGGGTGTATCACTGTATGGCTGGACGTTTTGAAGGATTAAGGGTTCCAACGTAAATACCGTGTATTTACGGTTAGATGGGAGCGTAAGAGTGTCTATTTTAACTCATCCATAAACCTTGCCACTATGCATCTCTGGATTCAAAGAATCATATTAGTGGCATAGGTTCAACGAATCTTACTTTCTGCTCCTGCTGTAAATGTCTTTTTATCTATAAGTAATAGAGTAAACTTGAGATTTGGCAATAATCAGTTAAACTAATTTGCGATTATAGCTTTTCTAATTAAAAGCCTTTACTTACAAAAGTAGATAAATAAAATATTAAAAACCCGATTAATATTAATGGAGACTAAAAACATGAATAATATTGCCAGAAAAATCAGCGGTTTGTGGATAATAATCTATGCTTTAATGCCAATCATTTTAATTGCAATATTTATTTTTACTCTATTAGCTGTAGTTAACGATGTCAGAGATTTAGTTAGCGGGCCAATAAATCAAATCGACGCGAATCTAACTCAACTTCAAACAAACGTAGTAGAAGCAGGAAATATAATAGAAACATCACTTGAGCCGATTAAAAGATTTAATCAAGATATACAAAATGCATTTGAAGTAGTCGAACAAGTGCCTATAATTGGCAATATTAAGGTGACTGATTTCAGCGACGCATTTAATAGTATTCCCCAAATCCAACAACTATTTGAATATTCTCAATCAACTTTATTGCAACTAGAGCAATCATTCAAAGAATTGCAGAATATTGCAATGGAAATACTAACCTTAATTGCTCTTGGAGGAACAATAATTATTCTGTTGTTCCTCCAGCTATTTATTGTTCCATATATTCGATGGATGCATAATAGAATTAAAGCAGGATGGAATTTGATAAAAGGTTAAAGGTTAAAGGTTAAATCATTACTAATCCAAAATAGAAAATACTATAGTTTACAGTTCCCAACCCTTAACTTGTTACTCGCTACTTATTACTCAATAACATTCAACTCTTAACTTCTAACTCCTAACTCCTAACTCCGCTACAGGTTCTCCATCAAGAAATGTGATTAATTCTCCCGGTTGAATTTGCGTCCAAACTTCGTTATCGGTGAGGGGAGTAGTAGCAATGACGGCTACCCTATCTTTAGGACGAGTTAATTCGTTAAAGTCCACCGTTACATCTTCATCAATTAAATGAGCAGCAGCAAAAGGCGCTTTCCGAACTATATAGCAAAGCTTAGTTGAACTATAAGCAAAAAAGTGTTCGCCATCAGTTAATAAATAATTAAATGTACCGTGTTTGGCAATTCTACTAGTAATTTTTTTCAGAACTGCTAGCAACGGCTCTAAAGGTGGTTTTACCATTGGAAATTGTTGTCTTAAACTTTCTAAAATTAAACAGAAAGCTTTTTCACTGTCGGTAGTACCTACAGGTTCGTAAAAATCCATAAAAGGCAAATCAAAATCTTTCAAATCCCCATTATGAGCAAAAACCCAATGTCTCCCCCATAATTCCCTACGAAAAGGGTGGCAATTTTCGAGAATAATTTCACCTTGAGTTGCTTTACGAATATGGGCTATTACATGAGTCGAATGAATCGGATAGCGACGCACAAAATCCGCAATTTGGGAATTAACCGAAGACTGAGCATCCATAAATATACGACAACCCTTTCCTTCAAAAAAAGCAATACCCCAACCATCTTTATGATCGTCAGTTTTACCTCCCCGAGCCGAAAAGCCTTCAAAAGAAAAGCAAATATCAGTCGGTACGTTGCAATTCATTCCCAGAAGTTGACACATTTATCCATTATTCAATTAACAACTATCAATTATCGGCGAACAATCACGAGTTATCAGTTAAAAGTTAACAGTTATTAGTTAAAAGCCATAAATCCTTTGACGAGCATTCTTCAATTTTGGGGAGACGAACTATATATAGGGGTAAGCAGTTGGGTGTTAATACAGCTTCAACCCCACCCCTTCGCCTCTCCGATGACTTGGATAGTGGTGCCCGCAGGGCGGGGTGAGGTTCCGATATGACACCAGAATGAAATTCGCTATAGCTTTTTCCTTATTTATCTCCCAATCTTTTTCCCTGCATCTGTCGTGCTGCTACCATGTAGCGGAAAATGTACTCAAGTATTTCAATATAGTTACGTGCTTCTTCCGTGGATTTGCCCCAAACGGTTACGCCGTGATTGCGAATTAATAAAGCTGATATTTTAGGAGGATTAGTTTTGAAACGTTCTGTAATTTCATCTGCTATACGATCAACTTTGAGATAATTGTGAAAAACAGGCATCAAACAACAAGGATTTTCTTCCCAAATTCCCAATCCTTTAAGCATTTCTAATGATGGTAAAGGCAATTTACCTGCTTCAGCCAAGTTAGAAACTAAATTTGCTTCAACTGAATGAACGTGATAGCAAGCTTTTGCTTGTGGGAACAAAGTATAAATACATTGATGAATTGATGTTTCTGCCGATGGTTTTACATTAGCCAAACATTCTACCCTTCCATCTGGGTAAATACGAACAAAATCAGTAAGCGTTAATTCTCCCTTAGAGCATCCACTGGCTGTAATCCAAAAGCTACCGTCGGGTAAGCGAGTTGAAAGATTTCCCGCAGTTCCCACCATCCAACCCTGTTGGTAAAAGCTAGATGCAGCATTAATTAACTTAAAACGAGAGTCAGCTAAAGTTGTACTTTGCATTTCTGGTAAAACTTACTTCCACAAATCTGCTAGGCGATCGCGTATATCGATAAAGTCATTCCAGAGAATATACGGTTTAGAATGTTCTTCTAGATACTGTGCTAAACGGTCGCGAGCAAATACCATTGGTACTTGTAACGACATATTTAAATCGGTTAACGAATCACCTATAGCAATCTTCTCATCAGCTGGATACTTTTCCATCACTTGAACTTTGGCAACTAATTCATCACCTTGTTCAAATTTGGAATCTACCCGTAAGTATTCGCCATTTCTATCCACGTCAACAGCATGATAACCATCAATTTGTTCGAGCAAATCTCCCAAAACAACTTCTATAATATTTCGCAGTCCCCCCGAAACGATAACTATAGGAACATCATGAAGTCGTAAAAAACTCAAAAATTCCACAAATCCCGGACGTATCGGCTTATCGCGAACATAATCCATCATTTCTTGATAACAAGAAGACGGAATAGATTCCAGAATCTGCTTCACTCCTTGCCGCAAGGTTATTTGTTTTGCATACATTTGAGGAATCAGCTTTTGGGAAACCTCCGGAGCAAAATGTTTCAACACCGCAACAAAAGTTTCTTCCGCAGTGATAGTTCCGTCAAAATCACAAAAGACAATTCGCTGCATGAATTAGTTATTAGTTATTAGTTGTTGGTTGTTAGTTGTTAGTTGTTAGAAATCAAAATTTTAAATAGCCCCATTCCCCATGCGCCATTACCAATTACCAATTACCTTTTCCCTTCCCGTATATTCAGGAACCCAGCCTTCCTTACCAATGAAATAACGCACTGCTTTAATCCGACGTGCAGGTGTTAAATAAAACCAATGCTCGCAACCGGCAGGAACGTTAATGTATTCTTGTGGCTGTATTGTTAGTTCTACTTGGCTGCCGTCGGGACGCACAAAACCGAAAATTCCTTCTCCATCTACGATGTAGCGTACTTCATCATCTGCATGAGTGTGTATGCTATCAAATTTTTTCAACATGTCATCTAAATTTGGTATTTCCGGATGCAAAACTATCAAGTCCCTTTCTTGATAGCCTGCTTCTTGCTTTAGCTGCTCGAAATACTTATCTAAACCTTTCAATACTTCTTCTTTTTCACTATCATCCAAACTTGCTTTTGTCAGCTTTTGATTTATCTGCCCATCTTCTCCAATCGCCCAATAATCAAGTTGAACGTTTAATGGGGCTAATTCTTGGCTAATAGATTGCAAATCTGTATAAACTGTACCATCTTCTAATTTCAGAATTGCCATAACTAAATTTTTTAATTGTTGATTATGAATAGGTTAAAAGTGTTTTGAATCACATAAATTAAGATATCACTCAACAACATTTTCCGGACGGCAATAAGCTTTATAAAATCGAATGCTTTAAATTATTAACAGTTCATATTGTCAACTGTTTAATTAAGACCTGTATACTAGCTGTATCGCTTCAAAAATAGTTGTAGCAAGGATTTAAAGCATATGGGCATCTATTGAAAAAGTAGTTTAACATGGCAAGAAAGAGCATTCATATTTCTTAACAGATAAAACCAATGCTTGATCCAGCTTTATGTCATCGCCCTGTTAGTCAATGGCTCCAAGTCAAATCAGCGTTCGCCGATTGGCTAATGACTCCGATTTTAGTAGTATTGCCACTATTATTTTTAATTTTCCTACCTTGGATTGCTCCTCGGTTTCGTTGGAAACGTTTGTGGAGTGGTTTCGGGGTTTTACTATTAGTAACTTATTTTAGCGCTCAATTTCCTTTAACAACCGCTGTTGCCAACAAGGGTTTAGTTGCATTTGTTCCCCCAGACAAAGGACAAACCGCCGATGCGATTGTAGTCTTAGGGCGTGGGGGAGCTTTTAGAGATTCGAGAGTTAAAGTTGCCGCCAATCTTTGGGAATCTCAAAGAGCACCTGTAATCTTCGCTAGCGGCTCCGGTGACGGAACCGAAATAGTTAACAAATTAAAACGTCAAGGTGTACCCTCAGAAGCTCTTAACGAAGAACACTGTTCGAGAACTACCAAAGAAAACGCTTTGTTTACAGCTTCTATGTTGATGCCTCAAGGAATCAAAAAAATTATCTTAGTTACAGATCCCCCACACATGCTGCGATCGCTCTTAACATTCCGCAATGTGGGATTTGAAGTGATTCCGCACCAAAGCCCAGTACCCCATCTCACTCAAAGCAGAAAAGCAATGATGATGATTTATGAGTATATGGGCTTAGTGAAATATGGATTGGGAGGAAGATTAGCCCCTCAAAACATGGCTCAACAAGAACAAACACAATTTGTAAGTCAAAGGTTAGAGGTTAAAGGTTAATTTTGAATTACAAGTAATAAATTTAGGACTTACGCAAACGACATATTTTTTCGTAGGGTGCTGTGACACTTGGATCAATTTTCAACGTAGTAATAAGACTTGTGGTGTCACGCACCATCCAAGCCTTATGACAGTTGCGTAAGTTCTGAAATTAATACATTTTCTTTCGGGGTGCTGTGGAACATAGCACCTTATTCTATTTCTAAAACTCCCAATGCCCAATCCCCAATGCCCCATGCCCAATCCCCAATTACCAATTCCCTATTCCCAACTTCCAAAAGATGCTATTGTAATTCATTGTCTACAGTTTAGTACAATAGAACTATTAAAGCCAGATATATGTCCGATTTAATTTTGTTTTGGCATCGTCGCGATTTACGGATTTCTGATAATACTGGAATAGCCGCAGCATTGAAAAAAACTCATAAGGTAGTGGGTGTTTTCTGTCTCGATCCCAATATTCTCAAAGGGGACGATGTTGCAGCGGTAAGGGTAACTTATATGATTGGCTGTTTGCAGAAGCTGCAAGAAAGATATGCTCAAATGGGTAGCCAATTATTAATACTTTGGGACAATCCGGTTGTAGCAATTGCGAAGTTAGCAAAAGCTTTGAATTCCAAAGCTGTATTTTGGAATTGGGATGTGGAACCATATTCTCAACAGCGAGATGCAGATGTGATTGATGCGCTGCAAGAGCAAGGTATTGAATATTTAGAAAAGAATTGGGATCAAATTCTCAAAACACCAGAAGAAATTCGTACAGGTTCCGATAAACCTTATACAGTTTATACACCTTTTTGGAAAAATTGGATTAGTAAACCTAAAGACTCTCCGGTAAAAATAGCCGATAAATTTGAAGGATTAACAGCAGAAGAAAAAGAAGCAGCAATTAAAGCCGGAACGGTTGAATTACCCACAGCGAAAGATTTAGGATTTCATTGGGATGGAGAATTAATTATTGAACCTGGGGAAGAAGCAGCAAAAGATAGGTTAGAAGAATTTTGCTATAGCAATATTAATGAATATCAAGAACAAAGAAACTTTCCTGCAATTGACGGTACATCAAGGTTAAGTGCGGCTTTGAAATTTGGTGTAATTGGTATTCGTACCGTATGGGAAGCCACCGAAGAAGCTTTAGAAAATAGTCGCAGCGATGAATTAGAAAATAATATCCGTACTTGGCAAAAAGAAATAGCTTGGAGAGAATTTTATCAACACGCAATGTATCACTTCCCAGAATTAGCATCAGGAGCTTATCGCGATGCTTTCAAGAATTTTCCTTGGGAAGATAACGATGAACATTTTCAAGCTTGGTGTGAAGGAAAAACCGGATATCCCATAGTTGATGCAGCAATGCGACAATTAAATCAAATTGGTTGGATGCACAATCGCTGTCGGATGATTGTTGCTAGTTTTCTTACAAAAGATTTGCTATTAAATCCTCAATTAGGTGAAAAATACTTTATGCAAAGACTAATTGATGGGGATTTATCTGCTAATAATGGTGGTTGGCAGTGGAGTGCTTCTAGTGGAATGGACCCCAAACCAGTAAGGATTTTTAATCCAGCATCTCAAGCACAGAAATTTGATGCAGAAGGTGAATATATTCGGCAATGGGTACCAGAATTAAGTTCAATGGATGCCGAGTATTTAGTAACAGGAAAAATTACACCTTTAGAACGTCAAGCTGTTGGTTATCCAGAGCCAATTGTAGAACACAAAAAGCAGCAAAGAGCGTTTAAGGAAATGTATAAAACTCAAAAAGATAAAATTGCAAGTTTAGGTTAATTAGAACTAAGGCATCTAGCACAATTTGCACGGATGCCAAAAATATTTATCTTTGCGTTCCTCTGCGCCCCTTGGCGTTTAATCTTCAGGTAATTGGATTATAGGAAGACCAGTTTCTTCAGAAACACGTTCTATATCAAAACCTTCAATATGACCTTCAAAGCGATTAAATATTACTCGAATTTCATCATAACCAATCGCCGCAGAATTCCCCCTTGGTGTACTGCATTTCACACGCATTAGACTATATACGCCATATAATTCTTCATGAACATAAAAACGGCGGGTACAATCATAACCAACAAAATTTTCCAAAGCTACCTGATTTAATGCAGCTACAGCCGTGCGATCGTTAATTAACGATTTAATTTCCTTAATTTCCTCCTCCTCACTCATCCGTCGCCATTGATTTATCGGAAAAGAATAGCAAAGTATTCGATTTATTTCTGAGCGTGTATTTTCACCAACGATTCCGTCAGCAGTTAATCCACGAGCCTGTTGAAATTCAATTACAGCTTGTTTTGTTATTGGTCCAAAATTACCATCTATTGCACCAGAATAATAATTAAGCCGTTGTAAGTCCTCTTGTAATCTAATTACATCTGGACCTGTTGAGCCTTGTTTTAGGATTACGAAAGTATTTGGCATCAGATTTTTCCACAGTTAATATGATGTTATTTGCTACAAATACAATCCCCCGATTCCCGATAAATTTTACCAATCCAACAAGCAATTTACTGGAACAGAGCAATACACTAGGCTGTGTACTTTGTGCTTTTTAAAGCATAAAAATCCATACAAAAACGTGTCTTAGCCTAAAGATATTGCCCTCTCCCCCAACCCCTCTCCCAAGCTTGGGAGAGGGGAGCCGAAGGCGGGGTGAGGGCTTAATATTTCGATTATTCCCGACATAAAAGTTGTATGAATCAAAAATGTCGAAATTTTATCAAAGTACACAGCCTAGCAATACACCGTTTCCTGAATGATTGTTAATCTTCAATAAATCTTACTTAAATTCTCAGCAAATTTTAAGTAATTAAATTTATAGTAATCTACATCTCGCAACGATGAATTTACTTACTTAACAAGTCGCTTATCGTTTCAGTAATTTCACCAAGATTATTTTCATGAATAAAAAAATTTTTCCCATATTTATTGCATTTAGCTTATTCGGTTTATCTGCACAAAAAGCCAATGCCGCATCTTTAATACCGACAAACTTTGATGATTTAAACTTAGGGGCTACGATAGTTGGGCCAGTAGGGCCAGAAGTAGAGACATCTTTAGTTAATGCGAATAACCAAGGCTTGGGAGATTTAACAAGCAGCGTATCTTGTCCCCCAGGTTTTAGTGAATGTTTACCACCACAGAATCCACAGGGGACAATTTATACTTACGTACATCAAGTAACTCCCGGTGTTGATTTTCCTAACGATGCTCCCTTTCCTCTACCAGAAAACACCATAGAGTTTAATGATGTCCAAGAATTCAGTTTAGGCTTTGATGCTGCTGGATTTAACGGTGTTGCAGGATATAGCTTTTCCCAAGCAGAAAACGCACTCGGTTCCGATGGCAGTTTCGATATTAAACAACTTAACGACGGTAGCTTAGCATGGACTTTATCGGGTGGAGAAAACTGGGATACCAATAGCTCAAACCCAGAAACAATAACCTTCTTTTGGCAAACCACCCAAGCACCAAGCGGCCCAGGCGGTACTTATATAGCAAGTAATAATATTACCAACGGTAGCGGAAACGGACCTCTTCCTACTCCAGTGCAGACAGTACCAGAACATAACGGAATTTTGGGTTTGCTGGCTCCTATGGCATTAGGTGGTGTTTTGACGCTGAAACGCAATAAAAATCAACGCCCATAACCTATACCTACGTAACATAACGCACCAGTAATAAATGGTGCGTTAAGGCACACTGCCAATTGATATAAAGTCCGGTTAATTATTTACTACATAACGGAACTTCTCATAATTTTTTATTACCTATTACCCATTACCTATTACCAGCCCCCACAGATATGATAAGTGTTTAACCGGACATGATATTATTCCTTTTGATTAAATTCTTTCATAGCCGTAATACACTCAAAAAAAACTCTGCGTTACTTTGTCTTGAAAAGTTGCTCATGGGGGAGATCCCCAAGACCGCACTTTATGTCCTTTGGACAAGCTTCGCTAACGCTTCGCTTACCTCCGCGCCCCTTTGCGTTCAGAAATGTCCATGATTCAACCCGCGAAGTGTCATAAACAACTCACAACAAGATATGCATCTAAGGAATGATGTAATTATTGTGTTATTAGGGTGAGTTGAATTATGTCATCTAACTTTAATCGCCCACTAAAATTTGAAGTTACGCTTCCTTCGGAACATCCGCATTTATTAGAGGGGTTAGATGAATGGTTGCGCCTGAATTTGATATCTGACAGTCAAGTTAGACAATTCTGCTGGCAATATCTGAGTTGCAAGGTAATTCTAGAGCCTCAAATCCTACCTCAAAAGCAGCCTGAGACAGTAACTCCTCAACCACGTAAACCTGCGGAAAAGCCCAAGCAGACTGCTACACCCAGCTTATTAAGTAGTATGTGGCATTCATTACGGGCAGAATTCAGCGTCCGTTGGCTGCTGTTTTTAGGAATGTTCACCGTAATAGTTTCTTCTGGTGCGCTTGCTGCAAGTCAATGGGAAAGATTTACAGCTTTTCTGCAATATGGAGTTTTATTTGCTTACACTCTGGGTTTTTGGGGGCTAAGTTTCTGGACTGGTAAACAAGCAAATCTACGGTTGACGAGTGCCGCTTTGCATATTGTCACAATGCTACTAATTCCAATCAATTTTTGGGCAATGGATGGCTTAGGTTTGTGGCGGAATCCCATAAGTTTGGTTTTAATTGGTATTGCTTCAATTCTTTTGACAGGAATAACTGCATTACTAGCAAAGCAGTCAATATTTACCGGAAGTATTCCAGTTAGTAAATTATCTTTTATAAATATTCTCGGATTAAGTTATCTACATTGGGGTTGGAAAATTTCCGGATTCCCTTTAATTGCAGTTTATTTAGCTTTTATTGGAACAACTGTAATTACCGTTTTCCAACATATTAAAGCTGATAGGAGAGAGGGGGAAGAAGGGGGAGAGAAAAGAATTATTTTTCAATCATCTTGGGGCAAAAATTTACCTGCCACCATAATTATTTACTCCTCAATAATATTATTACTACGAGCAATTATTGGTGCTGGCATCAATATTTCTCAACTAGGTTTAGCTATTGGTATTTGCGGTTGGTTAATAGCTTGGTTAGCACAGCAAGAGACAACTAGACGAAGAGAAAGTTCTACCGCCTCTACCCCCTCTCTCCCTATCTTCCCCTCACAAACCATCGGCGGCATTTTATTATTCCTCGGTTGGTTTGTTACGGTTTGGAGTAATCCTCTACAAGCAATTGCCGTTAGCGGTTTGGGGTTATGGTTTTTTCACAGTCGGCTGCATTTATATAGTTTTAGAAGGGATTTAACTGCTTTCTTTGCCGTTGGTTTGCAGTCAGTTTGCTTGGGTTGGCGATTATTACCAGATGATTTTCATTCTTCGATTATTACATTTGCGACTCAATTTACTAATTCTCAAGATAATCCTTGGGCATTGTTAAGCGTTGGGTTATTTCCCTACGTTATCTTTATGGTGGCGTTTACAGATAATTTGAGAAATACCCGAAGAATCGTAGTGGGAGCATCTAATTTCCTACCTTATCAAAGCAGAGACAAGCAAAATGTTGATAATTCTAGCGAGCAAACTAATAGTTTTAAATCTAGCGAGCAAGATGCTCGCACTACCAAAAAAATCGATTTAGCAAGTTTTGGCGAAATATTAACCTTAATTTTAGGACTTACTTTAACTGCGATCGCAATAACAAATCCCACATTACGTTCCCTCAACTTACTGTTATCTACAATTACCCTAGCAATCGTCACCCACCAACACTTTCACAAAATATTTTCTCCCCCCTCTTCCCCCTCTCCCCCCTCTTCCCCCTCTCCCCCATCTCCCCCATCTCTCACCTCCCTCCTCCCCCTCACCTACCTAACTCACACAACCGCAATACTGACTCTTTTCTCTTGGATAAATTTATTCTTCCCGAGTCTTCCGCAACAAATTTGGGCGGTTGTTTGTTTAGTTGTGATGGTTGCTGAATGGTTATTTAGCGTTGGTGATGGCATCGGTTGCCGTAGTGCATGGCATATTGGTTGGATGCTCGCTGGCTCTAGTTATTTACTACTATCAACGAATTTTCAATTGAGTAATAGTATTGATTTCAATCTAACAAACTGGGGATTAACTTGGTTAGCCACGCCTATAACGCTGAGTGTTATGGGCACCCGTAATAGAGAAAGAAATTTAAATCGGCAAAATCTGACAAATCTTAGTATTCTAACAGTCATAACTGCTCAATTTTTAACGTTACCGCTACCGCAAATTAGGTTAATCGGTTTAGCCGTAGGTATGGTGACGATGTTTGTAAATACGAGATATTTAAGGAATAAGCCATCTGCGGTAATTACAGTAGGCTTTTGTTTAAGTTTTATTTTTGCAGGCGTATGGGAATTTGCTCGGCTATCCCTTGCAGGTTGGTTTATATTTACTGCCGTTATCACTCTTTTCTTGTGGTTGATTCACAAATCATTGAAGCGGGAAAATGAGTTAGCAACTATATATGCAGTAGCTACAGATTTTTGGGCTAGTGCGCTTTGCGGTTGCGAATTGCTGCTATTGAGCATACATGCAATCTCGATTTACTTGTTTGTTGAATCTAATGTTTTACTGTATGCAGCTGCCACAGCTATTATTTTACTAGCTTTATCGTTCCGTCATTTCCACAAATTCGCCAATTGGACATTTTACGGTATTGGCTGGGGTGTGGAATTATTGGAATTGTATCTGATTGAAATATTAGAATTTGGGATTTACGAGGTTACTAACCAACAAGCACCCCAACTTATTTATGTTGCAATTGCAAATATCGTTTTAGGTTTAATTACACAGCTTATAGGTGAGTGGTTGCAAAATAAACACTATGGTGGAGAACTTCCCAACCGCTGGCATATTCTACCTTTACTATATGCTGGTTTCGGGGTATTGCTGCGCTATAACACTTTTGATAGCTGGACTGGTTTATCAACGCTGGCTGTTGCCTGGATTGTAATTAGTATCGGAAGACGCAATAAAAAACTAAAACCACTACTATACTTAGGACTTGTCGGAGTATCAATAGCTGCATACGAACTTTTATTCTATCAGCTAAAGCAAGCCGCTTCTGGTGGTGCTGTTGGTGATGGTTGGATTATCTTGGCTACACTAGCTACGATTATTGCCTATAGCTATCGGCTATTATCGCGTTGGTTAAAAAGTTATCTCAAGCTCAAATCCCAAGAATTGAAAATATTTGCTCATTCTCATTGGGCTTTGGGTACCGTGTTATTAGCAGCGACAATAGGTAATCCTGTAGAAGCATATAAATTGGCATTAGCAACGGGTTTATTTCTGAGTTGCTATGCAATATTTCAAGGAAGAAATAGCAATACACTAAGCTCGCAATCAAATTCGGGAAATATTACAGAAGCAGACATTTGGGTTTATATTGGTTTAATACAAATTGCTTGTTTCAGATATTTTATACCGCCAGCTTCCGTAGTAAGCGTTTTTCTACAGCAAATACGTCCTTGGATAGCAGGAGTTTCCTGCATAGTTGGTTATGTACTCTACATTTTACCGTGGGAACGTTGGGGATGGTCTAAAAAACCTTGGCGGATAACTGCATATATACTGCCGTTATTTTATCTGTGGGAAACCAGAATACAAATTTATTCTATTTCTTTATTACTTATAGCCGCTTATTATATTTTCATTGCTAAAATTGTTCGGCAAATTCGCTTTACTTATATCAGTTTAGCCTTGGTTAATTGGGTATTGTGGCGCTGGTTTATCGATTCAAATTTCACCAGTGCTTTATGGTATATTTCCTCAATTGGCTTATCGTTACTATATATTGCTCAATTTGATTTACAACTTAAACTACCGCAAAATAAAGCATATCGTCACGGGTTAAGAATATTAGGCAGCGGAATTATTTGTGGATATGCAACTCTATTCTATCAAAATGCAGTTTTAATACCGGGAATTCTTAGTCTGATAGGAATATTTGCGGGATTAGGATTAAGAATACGCGCCTTTTTGTATATTGGCACCGCATCTTTTTTGGCAACAGCTTTTTATCATTTAGTAATATTTACCTTGGACTATCCTTTTCTGAAATGGGTGGTAGGTTTGCTGGTTGGAATTACTTTAATTTTTATTGCAGCTAATTTTGAAAGTCGTCGTCAACAGCTAAGTTCTCTACTTCGCAATATCAATAGCGAATTTAAAGAGTGGGAATAAAATTTATCCGGAAGTTAGGTATAATTTACTGTAATAGTCTTTTGGTGATGATTATAAATCGTTTGATTTTCGCCAGTATTTTTTTGATGTTCCTTTGTAATTTTCCCAGAATTACTTAGTTTTAAATAGAGAAAATTAAGTAATTAGATATATATTTAATTAGTTAAAAATAATAATTCAGAGAGTATTTATAGTTGAATGATATGATTTTATTTTTCTTTTTATTATAACTATAATGTAATAATGCTTAAGTTATTTAAAAGTATTATTGTAATAAGAGCTTTTACTTAAAAATCTTACATATGTACTATTATTTAATACGATTAATGATACAAACCCGAATAGTTTTAGTATAATTATTTTTTTGTATATCTTAAGCGTCATCAAGTTAACACTAAAATAAATCTTTTTATTTTAAACTAGTTAGTAACACTTTCGCTGATTCATGGAACTGAATTAAGGTTCGCCATAACACCTTTTTACTTAAGAGTAAAACCTAAAAATGCAAATTGAAAATGATAGATACCCAAATCCTCAAAAACAAGGAAACTTTGGTGGATGTTTGCTTACAATTATAATATTGTTTTTATTTTTAGGTTTTTTCCCTTTATTTAATTATCCGAGTAAAACAGAGGTGCCTTACAGTCAATTTCGCAATCAAGTAAGGGAAGGAAAAGTCGGTAAAGTTATAGTCAAAGAAAATAAAGTAGAATACTTTCTTAAAACTGATTTAAATAAAGCTAAAAAATCTAAGTCCGGTAGATTAATTCCTCCGGAAAAATCTTATGTAACCGTTCCTTTGCCAAAAGACCAAACTTTACCTCAATTGCTCGAAGATAACAAGGTAGAATTTGGAGTCCGCCCAGATAGTGGTGGAAACTGGATATTTACAGCTTTAGGTTGGTTTATTCCACCATTTTTAATCTTTTTGATAGTCATTTGGTTTGCTAATCGCGTTCAAAGTGGAGGGGATGCTTCCAATCCTTTGAATGCTGGTAAAAGTAAAGCTAGAGTTTACCTTGGAGATGCAAACGGAGTAAAAGTTACCTTTGCTGATGTTGCCGGGATTGATGAAGCTAAAGCAGAATTAGAGGAAATAATAGACTTTCTCAAAAATCCCGATAGATACACTCAACTAGGAGCAAAAATTCCTAAAGGAGTTTTATTAATTGGACCGCCAGGAACTGGTAAAACTCTTCTCGCTAAAGCTGTCGCAGGGGAAGCTGGAGTTCCATTTATTAACGTTTCCGGTTCTGAATTCATGGAGATGTTCGTCGGGGTAGGTGCTGCCAGAGTTCGAGATTTGTTTAACCAAGCAAAACAGTTGTCTCCCTGTATTGTATTCATCGATGAATTAGATGCTTTGGGTAAGTCCAGAGGTGGTTCTGGAGTGTTTGCTTCTAGTAATGAAGAACGCGAACAAACTCTAGATCAGATGTTAACCCAGATGGATGGTTTTGAAGCGAATACGGGAATAATTATCATCGCTGCAACCAACCGACCGGAAATATTAGATAAAGCTTTGCTGCGTCCGGGACGTTTCGACAGACAAGTAGTAGTAGATCGTCCAGATAAGCTGGGACGTTTGGCTATTTTAAAGGTGCATACGCAAAACATTAAGTTACAAGCAGATATTGACTTAAGTATAATTGCTGGACGTACACCTGGTTTTGCAGGTGCAGACCTAGCCAACTTAGTAAACGAAGCAGCATTATTAGCTGCCAGGAATCACCGAGAAGCAGTAACGATAGCAGACTTCAACGAAGCCTTAGAAAGGGTCATAGCTGGCTTAGAGAAAAAATCTCGGGTACTCAATGCAGTCGAAAAGAAAATCGTTGCTTATCATGAATGCGGTCATGCAATAGTCGGTGCATTAGTATCCGGTCAAGTGGAAAAAATATCTATTGTGCCTAGAGGAGTAGGTGCTTTGGGTTACACATTGCAACTACCGGAAGAAGACCGTTTCTTAATGTTAGAAAGTGAAGTTCGCGGCAGAATTACTACATTATTAGGCGGGCGTAGTGCTGAAGAAGTCGTTTTTGGCGAAGTTTCTACGGGCGCAAGCGACGATATTCAAAAAGCAACTGATTTAGCCGAACAAGCGGTTACAATGTACGGAATGAGCCAGAACCTAGGTCCAATTGCATTAGAAAAAGCCCAGTCTTCCTTTTTAGATGGTTCGCCAAATTCTCGTCGCTCTGTAAGCTCGGTAGTAGCAGCAGCCATCGATAGAGAAGTTCGAGAAATGATTGAAAATGCCCATCATCAAGCAATATTAATTCTCAAAACTAACCGCGACTTACTCGAAGAAATGGCTCAATATCTTTTAGAACATGAAGTACTCGAAGGAGATGTTTTATATTCGTTCTTGAACAGAGTACAAGCATCCTAAAGAAGAGAGAGGGTAGAAGGGGAGGAGGGGGTAGAAAGAGTGAGGGAGTGAGGGAGTGAGGGAGTAAGAGAGGAAGAAAATAAAAAATCATCACCCCATCACTTCGTAAGCTATTTCCAATGTCCCATGCCCTATTTCTAGCTCCTTCTGAAAACTGTTAACTGGTAACTTATTTTATGATGCAATGGCAACAACTTTTAACAAGACAAAGATTGGGTAAAACTAGTCCGATTGATTCTGAATCTGCACGCACTTGTTTTCAAAGAGATTATGACCGTTTAGTTTTTTCATCTCCTTTTCGTCGTTTAAAAGATAAAACCCAAGTTTATTCCCTATCAGAAAATGATTATTTACGTACAAGGTTAATTCATAGCATTGAAGTGTCCTGCGTCGGTCGCTCTTTAGGTACAATTGTTGGCAATGAAATTATTAAAAGACATAATCTAAAAGATTATACTCCTTCAGATTTCGGAGATATTGTTTCTGCTGCAAGTCTCGCTCATGACATCGGTAATCCTCCTTTTGGACATGCTGGGGAAGATGCGATTCAAGGCGGTTTTAAAAACTGGTATGCAGCCACACAAATTACTCTCAATAAAATTGAAGAAACTGACTTTAATTTATTTGAAGGTAATGCTCAAGGCTTCCGAATTATCAGCAATCTGGAAATGCAGCCCAGAATTGGGGGAATGCAGCTTACTTGCCCGACTTTAGCAGCTTTTGCAAAATATCCTAGAGAATCTTATATTCCCGAAAATATACTTAATAGCTATCAAGGTAAAAGTATAGCTAAATATAATTTTTTTCAAGCAGAAAAAGAGCTATTTGCTGAAGTTGCACAAACTGTAGGATTAATTCGTCGTAGCAACAAAGCTGCATGGTGGGCAAGACATCCTCTAGCTTTTTTAATGGAAGCTGCGGATGATATTTGCTATTTAATTGTAGATGTAGAAGATGGCTTCCGCATGAGATATATTTCTTTTGCGAGTGCCAAACAATTACTCAATGCTATTGCTCAACGTTCCGAATCTGATATTAAAGAACAAGCTAATACAGAGGAAGAAGAAATCAAATATTTACGCGCTCGCGCTATTAGCAAACTTGTAAAAGAGGTTGCCGATATTTTCTTATTAAAAGAGTCAGAAATGCTGACTGGTGAATTTGATATAGAATTGTTAGCTTTGAGTAAATATGCTTCCGTACTTGATGATACACGTGCGGAAACTCAAAATAGAGTGATCAAACATCCAGATATTGTTAGTACCCGTATTGCTGGACATCAAATTTTAGATTATTTGTTCAATGAATTTGCAAATGCCGTACTATCAAAAGGTGATAAAGCCGAATTCCTTCAGCAAATAATTCCCCAGCAGTATCTTTTTAGCGATCGCCAAGATTCGTATTATAAAATTCTGCAAGTCACGGATTTTATTTCCGGTATGACTGATTCCTACGCTACAAACTTGTTTAAGAAGCTGAAGGGAATTTCTTTGTAAGTAGAATTTAGATTTGAAGATAAACAAAAACCCGGTTTTTCCAAAAAACCGGGTTTCTTTTAATTGCGAGTCGAATACATTTAAAACCTCACCCTCGTTCCCTCTCCTTATTAAGGAGGGATGTACGTAAATGCTACGGAAAAAATGCGTGAAAGTTTAAACAGAAGTAAAATCGCTTTCGTCAATCAAGCTGCTATCAATACCAATCAAAGTAGCTAAAGTTTGATTACCTTGAATAATATTGGTATGGTTTCCACTTGCTTTGATATTCAAATCGCTGAAATTCAAACCGGCAGATAAACCTAAAGTATCAACACCATCTTCAAAATCATAGATAGTATCCTTACCTGTAACAGAGCTTAGAACAAAAGTATCTTTACCCCCTTCACCATAAAGGCGATCGCTACCTATACCACCGTCGATAAAATCATCACCCGAGCCAGCTTTGATATAATCATTTCCGCTACCACCAAGTAAGGTATCATTACCAGCTTTTCCATAAAGGAAAGTAGCTCCGGTATAAGCAGAAGCATTGATTGTATTATTATTATCTCCTCCAGTTAAAGCAGCACGTTCAATATTGTAAAGTCTATCTCTACCTAGATTTCTGCCAGTATTAGCTTCATTGCTATCGAGGTAATCGTCTGTAAGCCTAAAGTTAGCATCGGCGGTTTCTCGAATGGTATCAATACCTTCTCCACCATCAATAGTATCGTCACCTTGCCCACCGTCAAGGTTATCGTTAGCTTTACCCCCGATTAAGCTATCGTTACCGTCACGCCCGTAAAGATTAACACTTCCATCAAAATATCTTGCGTCAATAACATTGTTACTTCTACCACCACTTAAAACGGCTCTTTCAATATTTCTGAGCGTATCTCTACCTATATATTTGTTGGTATTAGCTTGTTTAATTTCAAGTAGAGTATCTTTTAATCTAAAGTTAGCATCTACAGTTTCCCGAATGTAGTCAATCCCGTCTCCACCGTCAAGAGTGTCATCTCCCTCACCACCGTTAAGATGATCTGTTCCGCTACCACCAATTAAGCTATCGTCACCTTCACGTCCGTAAAGATAAGTAGTACCAGTAAATCCGGAAGCACTAATTATATTACTGTAATTACCGCCGGTTAAAATAGCACGTTCGATATTTCTAATTTCATCCTTACCCAATTCTCTTTGAGTTTCAGGGTTGAAAATGCTGAGATTACTATCTGTGAGTAAGAAATTGGCATTTACAGTTTCTCGTAAAGAATCAATTCCGCTTCCACCATCAAGGGTATCATAACCTTCACCACCGCTTAAGGTATCGTTAGCGAAACCACCGATTAAGCTATCGTTACCGTTTTTTCCTGCGAGACTCACGCTAATTTTTGATTGAGAAGCGTCAATTTTATTGTTGCTTTCTCCGCCAGTTAAAGATATACGTTCAATATTTCTGAGCGAATCTCTATCTAAAATTGTGGTGGTATTTACTTTGTAGCTGTAAAGATAACTAGTACCACTAAGCTTGAAATCAACATCTGCCGTTTCTCGTAAAGTATCGATACCGTCTCCACCGTCAAGGGTATCGTCACCTTCTCCACCACTGAGAATATCATTTCCGCTACCACCGATTAGGGTATCTCTTCCGCCTTTCCCGGAAAGATTAACATTACCGTCAAAATATTTTGCGTCTAGTTCATTATTGCTTTCACCACCTGTTAAAGATGCTCGCTCAATATTTCTAAGTCCATTTCTATCTAACGTTGAACCAGATTCTACATCATAAGTGTAAAGATTGTTATTTCTAAGGCTAAAGTCAACATCCGCAGTTTCTCGTAAAGTGTCGATACCTTCTCCACCGTCAAGGGTATCATCACCATCTCCACCACTGAGCATATCATTACCGCTACCGCTAATTAATCTATCATCTCCACCTTTTCCGGAAAGAGTTATATTACCTTCAAAATCTCTTGCTTCAAGATTGTTGTCGCTTTCCCCACCAGTTAAAAATATTCGCTCAATATTTCTAAATTCATCGCTATCTAAATTTCTTCTAGTATTTGAATCGTAACTTTCAATTCGATTACCTATTATTCTAAAGTCGGTATCTGCTGTTTCTCGTAAAGTATCAATACCTTCTCCACCGTCAATAGTGTCGTTACCTTCTCCACCACTTAAGGTATCGTTAAAGTAACCACCAATTACAGTATCGCTTCCACCTTTTCCTGCAAAATTAACGCTGATATAGGCTTGAGATGCATCAATTCTATTATCACTTTCACCACCACTTAAAGATGCTAATTTGATATTTCTGATTCCATCGGTGCTTAACTGTTGAAGTGTTTGTGAATCATAACTCGTCAGTTGATAATTGTTAAAAGGATTACCTTCTAATCGAAAATCAACATCCGCAGTTTCTCGTAGAGTATTGGTTCCTTTTCCACCGTCAATAGTATCGTTACCTTCACCACCGCTTAAAGTATCATCTCCAGCACTGCCAATTAAACTGTCATTACCGCCTTTTCCTGAAAGATTAACGCTCCCTTTGAAATATTGAGCATCAATTCTATTATCACTTTCACCACCAGTCAAAGATAATCTTTCAATATCATCTAATTTATCTCTATCCCTTTCTCTTGTTTTTTCTTCAATAATTTCAAGATATCCACTGTATTCTCCCCTACTTGAAGATAAAAATCTAAAGTCAGCATCAGCTGTTTCTCGTAAAGTATCGATACCGTCTCCACCGTCAAGGGTATCGCTTCCGGTGCCGCCGCTTAAGGTGTCTTTACCACTTCCACCACCAAGGATATCGCTTTCGGTGCCGCCATTTAAGTTATCGTTGCCACTTCCACCAGCTAGCGTATCTTTTCCACCTTTTCCTGAAAGATTGAGATTTCCACTAAACTCAGAAGCATCAATATAATTGTTGGTTTCGCCACCAGTTAAAGATGCTCGTTCAATGCTGTTAAGTCTGTCACGACCTAAATTTTGACGAGAATTAACATCGTAACTATCAAGTTGCCCGTCTGTAAGTCTAAAATTAGCATCAGCAGTTTCTCGTAAAGTATCAATTCCTTCCCCACCGTCAAGGGTGTCGTAATCTTCACCCCCACTTAATATGTCATTACCACTTCCACCAATTAATGTATCTCTTCCACCTTTTCCTGAAATATTGACATTCCCATTAAAGTTTGCAACATCAATTTTGTTACGGTTTTCGCCACCAGTTAAAGCTAATCTTTCAATATTATCTAATCTATCACGACCTAATGTTTTCCTTGTATTAGCTTCATAACTATCAAGCTGTCCGCTGTATTCTCCTCTAGTAGAAGATAAAAATCTAAAGTCAGCATCAGCCGTTTCTCGTAAATTATCAATACCTTCTCCACCGTCAAGGGTATCGTCACCTTCACCGCCACTTAAAGTGTCGTTACCACTTCCACCGTAAAGCGTATCATTTCCGCCTTTTCCTGAAAGATTTACATTTCCACTAAACTTTCTAAGATCGAGTATATTGTTACTTTCGCCACTAGTGAAAGATAATCTTTCAATGTTATCTAATCTATCACGACCTAATGTTTTCCTTGTATTAGCTTCATAACTATCAAGCTGTCCGCTGTATTCTCCTCTAGTAGAAGATAAAAATCTAAAGTCAGCATCAGCCGTTTCTCGTAAATTATCAATACCTTCTCCACCGTCAAGGGTATCGTCACCTTCACCGCCACTTAAAGTGTCGTTACCACTTCCACCAATTAAGGTATCTCTTCCGCCTTTTCCTGAAAGATTAACGTTACCGCTGAATTCGGAAGCATCTATTTTGTTATTACTTTCACCTGCGGTTAAAACGACTCTTTCAATATTTCTTAATTCATCATTAGCTACAAGGTTTCGGGTTTTAACTTCAGTGCTGGCAAGTTGATTATCTGTAAGTTTAAAATCAACATCTGCGGCTTCTCGTAAGGTATCAATACCTGCTCCACCGTCAATAGTATCGCTACCTTCGCCACCGCTTAAAGTATCATTTGCACTTCCACCAACTAAGCTATCATTTCCGCCTTTTCCGGAAAGATGTACGTTACCACTAAAACGAGAAGCATCAAGTTTATTTTTGCTTTCTCCACCAGTTAATTGAACTCGTTCGATATCTTTGAGTTGATCGATGCTTAACTGACTACCAGTTTTAGAATCAGTAGTTTTTAGTTGAGAATCATCCAGTCGAACATTTTCCAGTTGAAAATCAACATCGGCGGTTTCTCTTACCGTATCAATACCTTCTCCACCGTCAATAGAATCATTTCCTTCACCACCGCTGAGTATATCGTTACTATAACCACCAATTAAAGTATCATCTCCGCCTTTTCCAGAAAGATTGACATTTCCAGTAAATTTTTCAGCGTTAATGAAATTATCATTTTGACCACCTGTTAAAGATGCTTTTTCTATATTTTTAAGGGTATTGCGACCTAAAGTCTGCTTAGTTTCAGTATCAGAACTATTAAGTAGGTTATCTTGAAGCCAAAAATCAGTATCTGCTGTTTCTCGAACCGTATCAATACCTTCTCCACCGTCAAGAGTATCATTCCCAGTACCACCACTGAGCGTATCATTTCCGCGTCCGCCAGTTAATGAATCATTACCACCTTTTCCCGAAAGATTTGCGTTTCCATTAAAGTATTGAACATCAAGCTTATTATTGCTTTCGCCACCAGTTAAAGCTAATCTTTCAATATTTTCTAATCTGTCAGTACCTAAATTTTTCCTTGTATTAGCTTCGTAACTATAAAGCTGTCCGTTATATTCTCCCCCAGATGACGAAAACCTAAAGTCAGCATCTGCGGATTCTCGAACCGTATCAATACCTTCCCCACCATCAAGGGTATCGCTACCACCCATTCCGTAGATATGGTCATTTCCTTCTTTACCCAAGATTATTTCAGCTTCTGGGGTTCCGTATAATTTGTCGTTTTCGGAAGTACCATTCACATTAGTACCTTTGACATCATTGAGTGTAATTCTGATAGATGAGAATTTACTTACATCTTGCCCATCGCTTACACTTACATCTACATATGAATAAGTTCTATTTTCATAATTAAGGTCGTCGCTGTCATTAACCGTAATTTCTCCAGTATTAGCATTAATCGCAAAAGCACCCTCACCGTCATCGTCTAAATCAAACTTTGAATTGTTTCTAATTTGCCAATCGGAGAAATCAGTAGTTCCTTCTGGATCGGTGGCTGTTAAGGTACCTACAACAGTTCCTTTCTCGGCATTTTCATCAACACGTAATAATGTTTTATCAATTATAGGAGCGTCGTTTACGGGAGTGATGATGATAGTTTTACTTATTGCTTCGCTAATACCACCTTGTCCGTCAGTTACGATAAATTCAAGATTGCGTTCGGTAGTATCGGGATTATCTGAAACGTTTTGATAAGCAATCGCACGTAATAATGCTTGAACTGCGGTAGGAGTTGCGTTTTCATTTAAATTAACAACTAACTCTCCAGTAATAACACCACCGCTAAAGGTTCCGATTTCAACATCACTATATTTAACTATTGTGTTATCAACGTTGATTTGGGTGGCTTCAGTACCTTGATTGCGGATTGATAAACGGTCATTTTCGGTATTACCGGATGTGAAGCGAACCGTTAAAGTACCGTCGTTAAAATTGGGTGAGTCGATATCGGTGATTGTTGCTTCTGCATCGATGATTTGGAGAGCGTTTTCGGTGTAGTTGAGGGTGTTGTTTGTTGTGGTAATTACAGGATTTTGATTCGGATCGAACACTCCACTATATTCGGCAAGGGTATGTTGCTCAAATATCAAACTAATATCTTTCTCTACCGCAAAATCCTTTCCAACTCTAACCTCTAACTCCCAATTCCCCCCAAGCTCTGCATTTCCCGTCTTAGTCTTAGAAGCAGCAATATTAGCACTAGTCAAACAATGCAATTTCTCTACAAACTCTTCACCAGCATCCCCAGCAGCAACATTACAACCGTAAATAAGTAAATTTTGACAACACCAATTATCTAATTGAGGCTTGTAATACTCAAGATTACTGAGATTTAACTCGCTATTACCCAAATAAAGACTACCGGGTGAACCATGAGAAACGATGTGAACGGTTTCAACCCCACTTGTTTTTGCAAATACTTCAGTAATTTGTTCTATTCCATCACGTTTAGAATCAAGAACAATTGTTTCAACTTCTCCTACAATCCCTTCAAGTAGAAATTCGTAGCTGTCAACTGATGAGTCAATAAGAAGAATGTTTGTAATGCGGTTATTCATGTTTTCTTTATTTAAGATTTTTTTCAAAATTGTTTGATTGCTGTAATTGAGTAAAAATATGCACAGCAATTCAATCGCCGTTTTTCGTAAGTATCTTTGCGCTTCAGCGCTGACTACAAACATTTTGGAACAGCAATTTTTAAATAGCTATTTAAAACAGTGGTATTTATTATCTAGTAACTATTATCCGGATACTTGGTATAAAAATCAACGATATAATTTCTGAAAAAATATCAAAAAAAGATTGAAGAGAAAGCTATTAATTATAAGTTTTTCGGTTTTTACGGAAGGGTTTACTATTTAAATATCTTTAGATAATATTACACAAATTACAGTTTATTTAAGTATTGTCATGCATAAAAAAAAGACGCTGCATTGCAACATATTTATACTAAGGGGTATATTCAGATATTATCCAGGACTTACGCAACCGGCACATTATCTCGTAGGGTGCTGTGACACTATGGTTGATTTTTAACCCAATAATAAGCTTTTTGTGTCACGCACCAACCAGGATTTTGTGACAATTGCGTAAGTCCTGATTATCTATTACCCATTCCCTTGCATATCCTTAGCGTTAACAAATTTGTCTGGTGTTTCAATGGCAGGAAGCTGAATCACTTGCTCTAAAGTTGGTCTTTTTTCGAGTTTAAATTCATCCAATTTTACTGGCTTTCCTGTTTTTGCTGATTCGAGAATTGCCCGAATTATCCGCACGTCTGCTAATCCTTCTCTTCCACATGGTTCTGGTTCTTTATTATTCATCACGCAATCGGAAAAATATTGAATCTCTGCACCAAATTGATCGCCAGCAGAAAAGGACTGTTCTTGTTTCTCTCCTTCTATGGTAATCTCTTGTTTCAAATCACCTGCATAGGTATAAGCGCTATCCATTCGCAAGTCACCTTTAGTTCCAACTACTCGGAAAGTTGCTGTAGAAGCAGATCCAAAACTACTCGTAAAATGAGCCAATCTTTCTTTAGGAAAACGCATGGAAACGCTTGTCATTTCATCAACTTTTGCAAAGCGTTTTTCGCCATTATTAGCAATAAAGGCAAATACTTCTATTGGCTCGTCTTGAAATAAATAACGCGCTGCATTAATGCAATATATCCCCATATCATAAAACGAACCACCGCCGTTTTCAAGCGGTTCTCTTAATCTTACATTTCCGTCATCAACCTGTTGAGAAAATACTGAATCAAAAAAACGAGGTTCGCCTATTTTTCCCGATTGAACTATTTTGACTGCTTCCATATTTGCTCTATCAAAATGCAGACGATAAGCAATCATTAGTTTTACATTGTTATCTCTTGCAGCGTTAATCATCTGCTCGCATTCATTCTCAGTTATAGCCATTGGCTTTTCGCAAAGTACGTGTACCCCTGCTTTAGCCGCTCTTACTGTATGTTCGAGATGTAAATGATTCGGAGAACCTATATATACTGCGTCTATATCTTCGTTTTTCAAACATTCTTCATATTGTTCGTAGGTATAAGCTGGAACATTATACTTTTTACCAAGTTCTTCACGTTTGGTTTCGTCTCCAGATATTAATGCAGCTAGTTCAGAATTGTTAGTATTAGGAAATGCTGGTAAAACGTCTTCTTGAACAATCCAACCTAATCCTAAAGCAGCATAGCGTATTTTATTTTTACCGTTTTGTGCAGCCATAGTTTTCACCTATTTTTAGAAATTTGTCTAGAAGAGCCACTCTCGTGCGCGGGTTCCCCCCGTTGTCACGACTGCCGCCGCGTTGAGAGAAGTGGCGTGCAGTTTGAATAAGATTTGACTAACACTTATGTCAATAAATTTTTTTACTTCTGCGCTTTAATCTAAACACCTGAGCGTGTTGCATCCATCTTCCCATCGATTGAAAACAGCTTGAACATAGTTTCTGTCTACAGAGGAAGCGTGAAAACACAGTTGATGATATGGCTAGGATTTTTTATAACTAATTAATATGTAGGTTCCTGCTCTGTGGCGATCAAAAATTGGTCTTTAGCGTATTTCATTTTCTTTGATTATATTCAAAAGCTCTGGGATAACTATCCTACAAGAGTCTCATGATAAGAATAATAAAAAAACAGAATAATTATGAAATTTAAAAACAAATCAAAATTTTTAACTACTGGGTTTTATCGAATATTTTACTTAGTGCCTATTATATTTATGGCTTACGCATATATCGAAAGTAATGTTTTAACTAGCTGCGCTTGCAAGTCAAAATCATCTGAAGGGAAAGTTTATACCGGTGTTATGAATCGTGCCCAGCAAGCTTTATATTTAGAAAAGAACTTTTTTGCAAAGTCGTTTAATGAATTAAGTCAAATACAAAATTTAGGTTTTACTAGGGAAACTAAATATTATCGTTACTCAGTTCAAGCTCCAGAATCGGCAGTGTTTCATTACGCTGTTCCACGGAGGAAAATACTGGAAAAGCAGGAATCGCTAAAGATTAAAAGCTACGTAGGGGCAGTATTTATTATTTCCGATCCAGAACACAAATCAAAAACTCAGACTAAAGCAATTATTTGTCAGTTCGATACTTCTGGCGCAATTCTTCCGCAACCAACTCTTGAAAATAATCTTCCGATTTGCCCTAAGGGGACATCTTCTTTATAAAACTAAAATAATAAAATAAAAAGGGAAGACAATTATCAATGAACAATGAACAATTATCAAGGAATTAATTGGTAATTGATGATTGATGACTGATAATTGACCCACCATAATGCTCATTTAAAAATTTTTCTTGCAGAAACCAAGAAAACTTTGGCAAATTTTACAGCCTTTAATATTTAAAGCGTCTCTTCCGCTGCTTGGATCTAGCAATTGCTTTACGTTTATGCTTTTGTAGGGGCGTTTCAAAGTGGCGATGCTTCTTTATGTCGGGCATAATACCAGCTTTAGAAACCTCGCGCTTGAATCTACGCAATGCTGATTCAATTCCTTCGTTCTCGCCTACAACTATTTGGGTCATTCTTTCTCCTAATCTAAACTAACGCTGTACAATATTGCGATTAATGCCTAAGTGTCAACAGTAGCATTAACTGCGAGCAAAAGAAGGGCAAATTTGTTGTATGCCCTTCATACTCTAAAGTTAAATATTTTTTCAGTTGGGTAAGGTTATATCTATTATATCCTTCGCCATTATTCCCTTACCATCTACCACCACCAGAAGCACTTCGTTCTGGCTTGGGCTTAGCTTTATTTACTCGTAGACTGCGGCCCATCCATTCAGCACCGTCTAAGGATTCTATTGCAGTAGTCTCTTGTTCATCGTTTCCCATTTCGACAAATGCAAAGCCTCTGATACGTCCTGCGTCACGATCCATTGGTAAGTAAATACTTTTCACTTCTCCATATTCGAGGAATATTTGTTTTAGTTCCTCTTCCACAACCTCATAAGAGAGATTGCCTACGTAAATCGACATACAACGTCTCCAGAAATAACAGTATGATGAGATTTACATCCGGAGAAGTCTGCAATACATAATCAAACAAACTGAACCACCGAACTCAATCTTCTAGAGATACCATAGCATAAATAAGGCAGCCATGTTGCCCCTTAAGAAAGCTTTGACATTAGCATTTAAACGCAAAAATTTCTGCTTATTGAATAAAAATGCTAAAGGTGTATATTTCTAACGTTATTGAAATTATAATTTAGATTTTCATAAAGGTCAAAATAAACTGTATTTTAGATGTCAATCGTAGCAAGCTTTTGAGGAAGAGCCAGTCTTCTGAGCATGATGGCTCAACTGAGAATAAGCAGCTTTAGGAAAAGTCTTTGGGGAGCGGGAGAGGGGGAAGACGGGGAGAACAAAGCATTGCTGACATCGTGCAGCATTCTCGATCAGCTGGAAAAACCCGGTTTTTTTAAGTGTGACATGATTATTGCTTCATCAAGCCAGCAAGAAACCGGGAATAAAGCTACTACTGCAAAATGCGTATTTTACTCAACCGAAAAGCTTTACAGAAAATCGATTGAATTTTAACTGCGAATTTGCTCCATTACTTTACCGACAATCTGCAACGCTGTATCTACTTCGACTTCTGTAACAATTAACGGCGGCACGAAACGAACAACTTGAGTGCCTGCTGGAGCTAGCATTAACCCTTCGTTCATTGCGGTTTTTACTATATCAATAGCATTGAATCCAATATCTGCTTGCAGTTCCATGCCGTTAATTAAACCCCAACCGCGTACTTCGGTAATATATTCGGGATATTTAGTGGCAAGATTTCGCAAACCTTGACGTAGTTGTTCGCCTCTTTTCTCTACATTTTCTAAAATATTTTCTTTTTCTATAGTATGGCAAACGGCGATCGCTGCTGCACAGGCAAAGGGATTGCCGCCGAAAGTACTAGCATGTTCGCCAGAGCGCAATACATCGCAGGATTTTTTTGTCATCATGGCACCGATGGGGATACCACCACCTAAGCCTTTGGCACTAGTAAAAACATCTGGCTCAACACCAAGCTCTTCGTAACCCCAAACTTTGCCACTACGTCCCATTCCGACTTGCACTTCGTCGAAAATTAACAATATGCCGGTTTCGTCGCAAATCTTACGCAGCTTTTGAAAATATTCTATATCCCCAGGACGAACGCCTCCTTCTCCCTGCAAAGGTTCTAACATGATAGCCGCGACAGCATAATCGCCTTCATCTAAATCGCTGATTGCTGCTTCTATGGCTTTAATGTCGTTGTAAGGTACGTAACTAAATCCCGGCACTAAAGGATTAAAGTTTTTTTGATATTTCGCTTGTCCGGTAGCGGTAATTGTTGCTAAAGTTCGTCCGTGGAAACTTGAGTTTGCAGTTAAAATGATTGGCTTATCAATGTTTAAAACGGTATGAGCGTATTTTCTTGCCAACTTTATCGCTGCTTCGTTGGCTTCCGCACCGGAATTACAGAAAAATACTTTGTCGGCACAGGAATTATTAACTATCCAACGCGCCAATTCTCCCTGCTCGGGAATGTAGTAAAAATTTGAAACGTGGTGTATTTTCTGTATTTGTTTGGTTACTGCTTCGATTAATGCGGGGTGGGCATGTCCCAAGGTACAAGTAGCAATTCCGGCAACAAAGTCTAAGTATTCCTTGCCTTCTGTATCCCACAAACGGCATCCAGCGCCTTTTTCGATGGCTACCGGAAAACGTCCGTAGGTGGACATTACAACTTCGTCAAAGCTTTCTTTATTAAAAGGATTAGATGATAATTCGGATTGTGGAACAAGAGTCTCTATGCTCACGGCTTAACTCCTGAGTATAAGTATATTTACATAAATTGCATTAATTAAGAAAAGGAGAATGGCTACCAAAGGTAACTACACCCATTTCATGAATACAGCAAAAACAAACTAATGCAAGAAGTTTATATTGTAGTGTGATTTACTTTATTTTGGAAATATAGTTTTACAAATGAGGGAAGAGGGAAGACGTTATTATGCGGCTGTGCTCAATCGCCCATGTCCTTACGGACACGCTCCGCTAACACTCTAGCTATGGTGGGGCTACTTAGGGACTTCCAAAAAAAATAATCAATCGCTTTGGTGAGCAGGGGGAGCAGGGGAAGCAGGGGAAGCAGGGGGAGAAAAATCTGATAAACGTATTAGACGCATGGATTGAGTAATTTAATTTTTGGATGTTCCTTAAACAAAGCCCCTCCGGGTATCTCCCTCCGGGAGACGCTCCGCGTTCACGAAGTGACCCGTTAGGGTAACACTAGTTTGGGGGACGGAAACCGACACCCCCAACTAGATTCACCGTCTGCACGGGCTAAATTCGCTGCATCTTTATAAAGAAACGCTCTAGTAAAACGTTTTAAAACGGTGTTTCTGCTTGCAAATATATTTTTTCTCCCGAATACGGATGCTCAAATGTGAGTTCCCTGGCGTGAAGATACAGCCGATTTGCTTGTGTTAATTGGCTGCCATAAAGCTTATCCCCAAGAATAGGCATATTTAAACCATTTTTATCGGCGGCATGAATTCTTAGTTGATGAGTTCTTCCAGTTAAAGGAACAAATTCGATACGAGTGTAATTTGGTTTTTTATTTAAACTTAAATTTAAAACTTTGAATTTGGTTATACAATGCTTGCCATATTGATAATTCACTTCTTGGTAAGGACGATTTTCGGGATTTCCCCATAATGGGAGTTCAATCGTACCTTCTTTATTTAATTCCTTATTTAATAAATAATCTGAGAGGATTGCTTCATAAACTTTTTTCACCAGTCTTTGCTCGAATTGCTTGCTTAATAAACGGTGAACTTGTTTATTTTTTGCTAGCAGTAAAATACCAGAAGTATCCATATCCAACCGATGTACCGCTGTCATTTTTTCGCAATCGGGTAATAAATTAATTAGACGACTGACAACACTATCTTGATTGTTATGGTATCTTCCGGGAACAGATAGCAAACCAGATGGTTTATTCACGGCAATTAACCATTCGTCTTGGTAGATAATCGGAATTTCTTCCGCACTAGGAAAGTAGTTAGACGGATTTGATTTTAAACCCGACAATAGAAAACCCATTAATGGTTGACAGCGTTCGATACAAGCACCGTAGAATTCTCCCGGTATTTTATCCCGAGTTGATTTCCCCCACCAAAACTCGGCGATCGCTAATGGTTTGAGGTTATTAGTTGCAGCATAATGAAGTAATTTGGGAGTACAGCAATCTCCCGTACCGGTGGGTAAGCCTTGAGGCATTAATTGCTGTAAACTTGAGGAATTACCCAAAAAATTCATGATTGTATAAGCTGCGTGCATCTGTGATTGTAGCTTGCGGGATGTTTCCTTACGCTGCTGCTTTAATTCCCGAATGCGTATATCTGCATTATTAATTACCTGCTTTAGCGGCTGTAAAGCTTCATCGCGCTGTCGTTTGAGTAGCTTTCGTTCAATCCCATCTTGACGGCTTTCTTCTTTAAGTTTTTCTAATTCTGTATTTAATATCAAGCTTGGGTTAATGATTGTCATGACAAAAAAAGTGGAATAATCCCAAATACTTTGAGATAAACGACATTCTTTAGGTGAATGCTTCCCTTGCAATAACGTTTTATATAAAATAATTAAAATATGGTGCGATTTTTCTGCCGTTTGATTATAGCGGTTCTCGCTTGAGTACAATACAGTTTCAACTTTACCTTTTCCCTTCTCCTTGATAAGGAGAGGGGTGCCTGAAGAGCGGGGTGAGGTAAAGGTGTATTCTAGGAAATTCGTTATATTGTCAAGTTGCTGACGTTTTTGATGGCGCTGCTGTTTTTTTACTTGATGCCGTTTAGCCATTTCTTGCAAACGTTGTTCAAATTCTAAGGCTATAGTTTCATATTGTTGTCTTTGGGAAAGTTGTTTCAACTGAATAATTTCTTGTTTTATAGCTTCTAACTCTGCCAAAGTACGATTTTCTTCTAAAACTACTTTTTCTCTACCTAGAATTGGTGGTACCCAACCTTCAATGATACTACTGCCATTAAGTAACCCGGAAAATGCTTTGAGTATTCTTTTTTCACCGCTTGGTAATTCGACTAATAATATCCCGTACATTTTACCTTCACGAGAATATATTTCATTATTTGCTAGTTGTCGCATTAAGCCACGAGCAATTAATTCTGCTTCACAAGTGCGGGGAAGTTGTAATAGCTCACCATCAGCAGCATATCCCTGGTAGTAATAAGTAGGAGCTAGATTATTGACTTTAGAATTAGTGTCTATGAAATCTGAAAGTGGGTGAAGAAGTAACATCCTGCATATTTTATAGTTTATGGATAATTACTGAATTAATTAATTGCGTTTTGGTTACTAATTTACCAGAAAGACTTACCAATTAATAGTTTTTGTCCAAAGTTTTATTTATACGTTAGGTTTATAATTTATACTAAGCTTAAATTATAATTCTGAGAATTAAACAAAAAAAATTTAACATTAAATCTCAAGTCTTGTATTTTATCTTCAAAGCTCATTTTTCCGAATTAGCTATGCATTACTTATATTTACGGCATCATACAGAGGTATTCATCATCCGTGAAGTTTTAGAAAATAACCGAGTAGGTTGAAAAAATACTAACAGTTTTGATTACAATCCTTGAAATTACAAGTTATCAAATTTGAAAAGACGTATGATAACAGTTAAAGCCAGCGCATTGTTTTTGCAAGTGCTGTTTTTATTATAAGTCACTTGGATTTCCATATGAGCATACAAGCAAAACATACTCCTACCCTTGAAATCGGGCGAGTAAAAACCGCTTCAAACACTCAGCAAGATACTACCCTCAGCCTTGACGAGCTATCCAAATCTATCTCCGATGCTTTAACTCAATATCCCTACTACATCGTAGTCAATGGTTTTACTCCGTTGCGAGAGCGCAACCAATTAATGGATTTAGCCCGTGCTATTCGAGCCAAAATTTCACCACCCTCTAGAACCAATCACGAGGATTTTAACAAGGTTTCTTTCACAAAGGTTTATATCAATCGTCAAAATGGAGAAACTGAGGAAAGCAGCGTTACTCGTTACAGTCGCACGCATTTGCGATTACCTCCCCATACCGATTCTTCCTATATGATGTTACCCCATGAAATTGTTGCCTTTCACTGTATTGAGGCAGATGAAAATGGTGGTGAGTCTATCATGGTGCCGATTGACGATATTTTACAAAATCTTGACAAAGAGGTTGTAGCATGTTTGCGAGAACCCGTTTATCCATTTGGACAGGATTGCCATGCAATTATCTGCGGTGATGAAGATAATGCTTTAATTCGCTATTATCAAGCTCAAATACAGCGTTCCTTAAATGAAAATCATTTGCTTTCGGAGAAACATCAAGCAGCCCTCAAAGCATTAGATGAATTGCTCGACCAAAATCACCTAATGCAAACATTCCATTTAAAACCCGGTCAAATTGTATTCATGCAAAATCATAAAGTGCTACACGGTAGAACAGCACTATCACCAGAAAGTAACCGCGTGCTGTATCGTCTGCGGATGCATGTAAATAGCTTGGGGAATCAAGGAAAAATTGCAGCCCCACAGGATGTTAATTCTTATATGGAATTAGCTACAGAGCTAGAAAATATGGGACGGTTTGAATCAGCACTAGAACAATACCGTTATGCAACTGAATTTGCTGCGGATGATATGGGCGTACTCAACGCTTACGGTTCTCTGCTGCTCAAAATCGGACAGTTTGACCGAGCAACTGAAATTTTCAATCAATGTAAAATTATCGATCCCAACGATTATGAAAGCGGACTGGCTTTATCTAGTTTGGCTCGGATGAAAGGAAATCAACTCGAAGCCAAAGCTCTTTTAAAGCCAGTGATGAAAGCTCATCCCCTTGTGAGTGAAAATGAAAATGATTTATTACCGGAACAGCCGACGATATTAAGAATACGCGGTATAGAAGATGCAGCTTACAGTATTTTGAGGAGTTCCGATGGCACCTCTAAAAAACTATTGCGCGGAGGACACTTTGCTATTAGCGACCTGCTTGACGATGAAGACTATAATATGGTGTTGTTGAATGTCTTTGAAAATAATGTAGATACCTTAAACGAATTTCCCAAATTTGATTTGATGCTCAACACCATTGCTTGTCCCGATTCTAAACAAGCATCATTGCTAGCAGCAGCAAGATTTGTAGACCGTTATCCCCACATTCCCATAGTCAATCATCCCCGTCAGGTGCTCGAAACGAGTCGGATTCGTAACAGTTTGCGTCTAAATACAATTTCGGGGGTGAAATTCCCTAAAACTGAGAAAGTTTGGTGGTCTGGAGATAATTTAGATGAAATCATCAAAACTATCTTTGGCTGGGGATTTGAGTTTCCTTTTATTGTGCGTAAAGTCGGCTCGCAAACAGGTCAAAGTGTCGCTCTTTTAGACAACGAACCAGCATTACGCGAACATTTGCACAACAGTCCCACCCATCAAGAATATTACATTATCCAGTTCCAAGATTGCCGAATTCGTCACAATGTGTATCATAAGATGCGCGTCTTTTTTATCGACGGTACCCTGTATCCAGTGGCAAATGTTTTTAACGACACATGGGATATCCATTCTGGCGATCGCTACAGTGTAATGGATAAGAGTCAATGGATGCAGGCAGAAGAGCGAGCCTTTTTAGGTGACACCTGCGGCTATTTAGGGTGTGAAACTTTTAACCGTCTGTACAGGATTTACGACATTATCAAACTGGATTTTTTTGGTATCGATTTAACAATTCTGCCAGACGGAACAATATTTATCTTTGAACTGAATGCAGCTATGAGACACAACTTCGACCATGCAAAGAATTTCCCATACACAAGACCTTATTTAGAAAGGATTTCCAATGCTTTTGCTCAGATGGTCAGGGATAGGTTTCGTTCGTAGTTGTGCTTCAGCGCCAAATATTTAGGGCTAAAGCTATGGCGTTGCTGAATTGAGGTATGAATTTATTTTTACTTGTTAGAGTTAGCCCCCTAAATCCCCAAAATTGGGGGCTATTCATACTTTTAATCAGCAACGCCAAAGCTATTATTTACAAACAATAATTTACCCTTCAGAAATAGTGGTTTGTCCCATTAATTTTTAACTGGTTCCTAGTAAGACGGCTAGGAAACCATGACTGAAGGCTCTGCTTTCACTATATCAGTCAGAGGCTGAGCCTCTAGATATGCATTCCCAGTGCGGAGACTGAGAACGAGTAGAAGAGTAAAAAAATTAAAAATTAGTTCGCAAGCGGGCTTTTCGCATCAAGAAACTTAACACGGTTTCTTCTTTTGAAATGATAGTCAGCCTACCTTCGGCTCCTGGAACTAGTTCGCAGGTGCGTTGATTGGTCTGCAAAATTTGCTTTTGGGGTTTGACTATAACCGTATAACCTGGTTGGCTAATTTGAGCAGGTGTTTCTGTTCCGCTATCGGTAGTATTTGTGGACATCGTATCGGGGGAAATCGATTTCACTTTACCAGGTAAAGAGCCAAAATTAGATACAGGACAAGCAGAAACCTGCATTTGAGTTGGGAGTCCTACTTTGACTCTATTAATTCTATCTGATGGGACAACTGCTTTTATTTCTAGGGGTGTATCGCTAGGAATAATTTGAGCAATAGTGTCACCCGAACGCAGCACTTGACCGACGTTACGCAGTTTTAGTCCGTATAAAATACCGGTTATTGAAGCACGAATGGTGCTGTTCTCTAACTCTTTTTTTACCTGCTTTAGTTCTTTGATGTCGCGATTCAACTGATTTTGGGTTTCGAGTTTGTCCTGTATGAGTTGTTGGCGGGAGCGATTGAACTCAGCCTCAGTAGCTGTTTTTCTGGATTGTTCTTGGGCAACTTTAGCTTGAGCAGCTACTACCTCGGCATCACTGGGATTTAATCCTGCCTCAAGTTTTCTCAACCTAGCTTGAGCAGTTCGTAAACCAGCTTCTTTTTCAGCTAGCTTTAATTTAGAAATTGCTCCATTACCCACTAATAACCGATAGCTTTCAACTTCATTTTTAGCCAAATTAAACTGGGCTAATCGTTCTTCCACCTCAGCGGTACTAACAATTTGTTTATCCCGAAAACTGCGCTTTGCTTGCGTTAATTCAGCCTCAGAAGCAGCAATTGCCCGCTGTATCTGGAGTAATTCAGCATTCTTTTGTTGTTCTAAAGCTTTCAGTTGAGCTTCAATTTGCTTTAATTGTCCCTGTGTTTTGGTAATGTTGCTTTCAAGTTGGTCTGCTTGAGTACGCAAACGAGAATTATCTAAATAGGCGATCGCCTGTCCTTTTTTTACTGGCTGATAGTTTTTTACGGCAATCTTAGTTACTGTTCCTTCCGCGCCAGCCTGTACTAGTCTTGCTTCTCCGGTAGGACGAATTGTAGCTGTAGTTTTAACCGTAGTGCGATAGGTCACAACCGTTGTTGCTGCTGCACTCAGACCCAGTACCCCCACAATAAACCAGCTGCCAAAGGTTATCCAACGGCTTAAGGAAGGCAAAAATTCCTTAGTTTCAATCGGAGATAAAGCTTCTGGTTTTACCGAGAGGCTAAGACTATTACGTTGTCGTGGATGAGTCGTTAAGCTTTCCTGAGGAGGAACTATATCGGGAACCTGCTCATCTGAAGGATTAACCGGATTGGGGTCTGAATATTCTGGCATGGGCAGAGTTTCTCCTCAAAATCTACAGGTTGAGTTCACCTCACCCCGTCCTGCGGACACCCCTTAATAAGGAGAGGGGAAGATTATTAAATATATTTTGATTAATTTTGTATTATTAATTTGTATCATGAAATCATTCCCGATTGCTGTCAGTTAAGGAGAATCTTGAATCCTCATCCGAATCGGTTAACAATACTCCACGTAAAAAATGAAGATGCTCCCCATCTTGAGCGAGCAGAGATTGAGGAGAACCCTCAATATCGAGTTTGCCCTCGTCGAGTATGACCACCCAATCAGCAATTTGAATGACGCTGGGACGATGGCTAATTAAAATTGTAGTTTGTCCCCGGCGATGAGTTAACAACCGTTTGAGTACTTTGGCTTCACTTAAGGGATCTAAACCAGAAGTGGATTCATCCAAAATTAAAATGGGAGGCTGCATAATAATTGAGCGCGCGATCGCAAGTCTTTGACGCTGCCCGCCAGAGAGATTCGAGCCAAATTCTCCTAAAACGGTTTGATAGCCATCGGGCAAACGACTGATAAACGTATCGGCTTCTGCAATCTGACAGGCTTCAACTATTTCTTCAAAGGTTGCACCAGGCACGCACAACCTAAAGTTTTCCAGAATCGAACGGCTCCAGAAATGGGCATCTTGAGGAATCAACACCACTTGTTGCCGCAGACATTCTGTAGATAAATCCCGCATATTGTAGGAACCAATTCGTACATCCCCTGATTGGTAGGGATGCAACCCAGCAATAATTTTGGCAAGGGAGCTTTTACCGCAACCGGAAGTACCCACAAGAGCTGTTACCTTACCCCCCGGAATAATCAGAGAAAAGTTTTGCAACAAATCAGTGCGACCGGGATAGTAAAAATTGACACGATTAAATGTAATCTCGGCATTAGCTGGAATTTCAGCAAAAGGTTTAAGCCAATCTTCCACAGATTCTTCTTTAGCATCCAACACTTCGGTGAAGCGCTGTACGGAAGCTTTGACTTTAGCAAACTTGTCAGCAAACCTGACCAGAAAACCAATAAAACCGACAAATTTGGCATTCATACCGTTAAAAGCAAGCAGTTGACCGATACTAAGTTCCTGATTGATTACCAAAGAACTGCCAAACCATAACAAACAAATGCTACCAATACCTGCAACCAGCCCCGAAAACTGACTATTTAAAATCCCTACCTGAGATGTTTTAAACTCTTCTGAAGCAAGATTGCCAAACCGACTTTGCAATTCGTTCCAAAGCTGGGGTTGAGCAGCAGTAGTTTTGACTGTCATTGCACCTTTAAAAGTTTCTACCAAAATCCCCTGATTTTCTGCATCTAATGTCAGCACTCGCCGTACTTTACGCTGCAAAATTGGTAAAAATATCATGGTTGCTCCCGTCATAACCCCAGCCACCGCAACCGATAGCAGAGTCAGCTTTTGACTGTAAGACAACATAAAACCAAAGGATACCAGTGCAGTAAAAAATAAACTCGGCAAGCGCACGGCAACATCAGAAATTAAACCGTTGATGCGAGAAATATCTTCGAGACGGCTAACCACCTCACCACTACGACGAGATTCATAATACATCAAAGGCAGTTGTAGCAGCTTGCGACCAAATTCAAGGGTAAGTCCTAATTCTAATCTTTGAGCCAGATGAGCAATTAAGTTATACTCCACCAGACTAAGCACGCTCTTAATTACAATCAGTACGATAACTGCCGTCGTCACCGTACTTAATAAATTGGTATCGCGACGAATTAAGACATCATCGGTCAAAAACTGAATTAAAAATGGGTCTACCAGAGATAATAAACCAATAAGTTGGGCGTAAGTAAACGCTTGGAATAAAGTGCCGCGATAAGGCCAAACTCGTTGCACAAACCTGCCAAATCCATCGGTTTTATCGTTTGGCTGACGGTAAAATGCTTCGTCTGGCACCAAGAGCAACATTACCCCGTTACTCCAACCCTGGCGCAGTTCGTCTGTACTAAGATAGCGAATACCAGTTGCTGGATCGGCAATTACATAACGACTGCGCCGTCTACCGTAAAATACCACCCAGTGTTGACCCTTCCAATGGACAATCGCTGGTAAAGGTATCCTATCAACGTCAAACTTTTCTAATATATCAGCATTGACTCTACCAGAACGAGCATAGAAGCCCAATCCCTCAGCACCGCGCCGCAATCCTAATAAAGAAGTTCCTAATTGTCCCGTTCCTACAGCTTCCCGCACGTGGGAAAGTGAGAATCTTCGCCCATATTGTTTAGCAATCATAGCGATGCAGGCAGCACCGCAATCCTCTTCACTATGTTGACGAATAAAGGAATATTTCATAAATAGGGGCAATGGAGCTTTCTTATACTAAGATTAAGAAACGCTTCTGAGATTGTTGTCCAACAGCCTCAGAAGCAGATAGTAAAAATAATTTCAAACAAAGTCTTAGATACTTTAAGTTAGCCCAACAAAAGTATCTAGGCTTTTTTTAGTCTCCCTCATCATCGTCAAAGCCGCCATAGCCGTAATGCTTAGGGTAATGCTTTTTGTACTTTTTGTAATACTTCTTACGACCACCATCATCATCGTCGTCATCATCACCATAGCCGCGACCATAGCCGCCGCCACCACCGGTGAGGTTAGACTCTTCTTCTGTAGATAGCTCAGCTAGAAATGCTTGAGCATCATCTATCAAGCGGTTGTTATTTTTCATTTCAGACATTGTTTTATCTCCTAAAATCGTTAAGGCAAATCGAAAAAGCTCGAAGAACAATCATCGCTATCTAACTAGTATTGATATTGAGTGACTGTACTGTAAATTAAACCGGTAAAGATTCCATTTACTCGTTTATCTTCGGATTTTCTGAGATATCTTTGAGAGAATAAATGTAATGATTGATTCCCTTAGCTATTAAGATATCATGCTTTATTAATTATGTAGCAGTGCTTACTAATAAACTAACTATTTTTGTACCTTAAGGCATATACTTAGTAATACTATAAATCTTATACATTTTTGTATTGTGTGATAAAAATATTACTTTTATTATTTTTATAAAGTAAAATAAATTAGTTCTAAGAGAATATGTATAATCAGTTGATTATTCCAATTGTCTGTAAGCTATGGAATGTACATCATACTGACACGAGATTTAAAAAAAGTTGCAATTAACAAATGGTCAAAATATCTACTCAACCAGTTAGTGTAAAGATATACGTTTAATTTAGCTAAAGCCAATTGAAATAACGTTATGAAAGGCTAAATCAAGAAAACGAATACAAGTACTTATGATATTTGTTTGTAATCGGCTAATTTATGAATTGAGTGACTAATGTCAATACGTCTAAATATAGAAATGAATTGCTGCAAAATAATAATTGTTTGCAGTGAAACTCATTAAGAACATTTATGCAATCCGCCAGGGACTGCAAGTCCCTGTCTAACAGCGAAAGTCCTATAAATCTTAAATCTTGCATCATTCTCAACAACCGCCTTAGAATAAATTCTCAGGCTAATATACAAAGTCTTCTAAAGAGGACTGGACAATGCTTTGAGTGCGTTTTAACGTACTTTGTATATGAGCCTTGAAATTGATTTCTCTGCGTTCCCAGGTCGCGTGCGGGCTAGAAAGCCTCCGGCTTACAAGGGGCGTATTCGGGCTTAACGATAATGGTGCAAGATGTCAGATAAATAGGACTGAATGAAGTAAGTAGGTTGGCGTGAATTATTATCGTTAAGACCGCAAATTTAATGTGGTGGAGTACTATTATGCAAAAGTTTGGTCAAGGATTGTCATAAAAATTTTTTCTATCGATCGTAAACCTTAATTAATGCAAGATGTGAAATTAACGCTCTTGGCAGGCTAAAGTATTGATAAAACTATTTTTGCGGCTGATATTATTATTCTGGGGTTGATTTTTGCGAGCAGATACTGGAGCGGGTTTAAGAGGAATCAAATTTTCATTGATAAAGGGTTCTGCATTGGATAAACTATTAGGACTATAGGGAATACCACCAGTTCCAACATCATAAAATTGAATCTTTGCACCTCCCCTACTGGCTTGGCAATTTTGGCTGACTTCTGCATTAACTGTTTCTTGCGGCAATTGATTTAAACCGCGAGTAGGATCGATTTCAAGAGTATCAATATTCACGCTACCGTCTATTCCGAATTCGGAACTAGCGGTAATATCATTAAAGAAAGTCAGTTGATTTCGGAATTCAATCCCGAATAAGGCTTGAGTAGTAATATTGATGTTGCCACCGTTACCCGTAAAAGCATTGGCTGTAATATCGTTACCTTGATTATTTCCAGGGAAAGCAACTATAAACGGACTATTAATCGTGATATTACCGCCATTTCCACCAAATTCTTCGTTTCCTGCGGTGGTGGATATTTGACTATCGCGACGCATGGTAATAATATCGTCTGCTCTGACATTAATATTGCCACCTATAGTGCTGCGAGTTGTAGCGTCTATTAAACCATTATCAAGATTTAAATTATCGGTAACTAATTGAATATTCCCACCAATTCCTCTACCTTGACTGTTAACAGCAATATTGGCTTTATCTTTAACAATTAAATCTGGTGTGACAATATTAATTTCTCCAGCATTTCCCTCAACAGATATGCTATTACTTCCAGTTGTAATAGTGCTGGGAATTAAATCGTTAATTTTAGATGTACCTATTACTTGAACTGATTCAGATGCATTAATATTAATAGTTCCTCCGTTACCACTTCCATTAACTAAAGCAGATACTCTTGCTCCATCAGCAACTTTTAATTGAGGAGTATTGATTTTGAGATTACCACCATCTGCACGTCCTGCGTCGGTTTTTAAAGAACTAATATCAATACCGTTGCGTATAGTTCCAATTACTTCCACCGATTCTGTGGCATTAATTTCTAAATTTCCACCTTTCCCAACGAAAGCAGAACTAGATACTATTCCTCCATCTTTAATAATTAAATTACCGGTATTAATGACTAAATTTCCAGCATCTCCAATTCCATTAGTATCAATTGATAATTGAGAATTAAGAAAATTAGCAAAACCAATAATTTCTACAGATTCTGTTGCATTTATAGTTAAACTTGCTGCTGGTTGATTGCCTCTGACATTAGCTGTAACTTGAGAACCATTTTGTAAACTGAATTTTTCTGTATCAATTAAAATATTACCTCCAGCACCGCTAAAGCCCGAAGCCGATATATTACTATTGTTATCAAGAGTGACAAAATCATTAGTTTTGATATTAATATTTCCCGCGCTTCCTGCTGTATTTTGAGTTTCAGATTGTCTACGTTTTGAACCCCCAATTGTAGAATTATCCGTCATTACAAGGGACTGGGCATCTATAACAATATTACCTCCCTTGTTTTCTCCTAATAGTGCAGAAGTGAAAATTTGACTATTTGTTAAAGAAACGGAACCTCTAGCTTTAATATTAACTTCACCAGCATTTTCTAAAGTACTTCCTGCATTGATGCTGCTTGATTCTAAGGATAATGTATCGGCTATAATATTTACTTCTCCAGAATTTCCTCTTCTATCATTACTAATAGCAAGTTGAGCATTTTTCATCTGTAAATTGCTAGTTTCAATATTAATATTTCCTGCATTGCCAATAGCTAAGGAGTTATTTTCCGCAAACTCAACCCGTGCTAAAATCGTACCGTCATTCAAAGCAACAGATTTTTTCGCATTAATATTCACATTCCCAGCACTTCCATCTCCCGAATTCTCGGTTAATAGCAGATTGCCATCGTCAATATTTAACGAACCATTACTAACAGTAATATTAATATCACCTGCATTACCTACCGCTCCATTAATTACTTCGCTAGTAGCAAGAGAAACGAATCCACTTCTTATCCCGGCAAATTTAACTTCATCTTTAGCCGTAATATTAATATTTCCAGAATTACCTTGTCCCAAACTACGAGATTGTAAATTGCTACCGTCTATAATTTTAACGGAATCCCCTGCTATATTAATGTTACCTCCATTTCCAACACCATCGGCATTGACACGAGTATAAATATCGGAATAATTGACTTCAATTAAATCATTAACGTTTATATTTACATCACCAGCATTTGCAAAACCTTCTGTACTAGTATTGAGTAAAGATAATTCATTTATTGAGACAGAATCAGCATTAATATTAATATTTCCACCTGTAGGTGTAGTATCTTCTTGAATTAAATTAAAACTGCGATTATCAATAGTGCTATTTGTTAAAGAAATATTTCCATCACTGTCAAGGGTAATATCTCCACCGACTTTTCCCCGAGAAACTATCGAAGTTTCGGGATTTACAATAATATCTCCACCTGCAATTAAATTAATATCACCACCTTTACCCAAATTAAACCGTGAAGAAGCATCTAGATTACCTTTTATATTTATCGTATCCGCAGCTTCTAATGTTAAATCTCCTGTTGCTTGCAGTTGATTTTGTAAATCAAGATTACCAGCAGCTAATTTCAAATCTTGTCCAGTTTGCAAGTCAGCAGTGCTAGTAATTGTTCCCGGTATTCCTTCAAATTGCAAACCTACGGGAACTGAAACATTATTTACTAATAACGGTGGTGCTTCTGGATTTGTAGCACTAAATTTTTTACTCTCAGGAAACGTCAAGCTACTAGCCGTACTTGCAATAAATGAACCCCGAATATCTAAACTAGTATTGGCACCAAATATAATTCCATTGGGATTGAAAAAATAAAGGTTAGCATTACCTAAAACACCTAATCTACCGAATATTTGAGAAGGATTATTTCCGGTAACGCGAGTGAAAATATTTTGAATTGTTGCTGGGTTGGAGAAATAAGCAGTATTCCCTTCACCGATATTAAATTCCTGAAAACTGTGAAATAAATTAGCTCCCCTAGTTACTCCACCATCTATGCGTTGCAGTTGAGGAGTTATGGTTTCGACGACAGAATTATCATTACCAAGGGTATTATCTGGAATAATTTGAGCCGATACTTTGTCTTTAATTCCCGTGAAGCAGAGGAAAGTTGTTAAAGGTAAAGATAAAAACCAAAATTTTAAATTGGATTGCATTTTAATATAGATAATTTGTAATATCAGACTTCAAATATAAAAATTAGTAGATATTTTTTTACTTTTACTTATATAATTTACGACAATGATTTTATCAGTAGTTTCAAAGATATTCTTTTAATTTATATTAATTTTAGACATTTGATTATAATATGCAGCAAATAGCTGTATGTTTTGTCAAAAATAATGTCTAGCACGATTTTTTTATCAACAAAAAACTTCCAATACCTATTCCTAAAATATTTGGCAGCCATACACCCCAAAAAATTGATATAACCCCAGCCGTACCTAAGCCAGTACTTATAACTCGAATCATGTAATAACCAAAAATAATCATTATAGTAATACCCAAAGCATTGCTTCTAGCTTTTGGTTGTGGATTAATTCCTAAAGCCGAACCGAACAAAGTAAATACGAAACATGAGAAAGGAACAGCATATCTTTCTTGAATATTTACTCTCAACTTACGGATACTTTGTTCGTCTCCAGTAGTTTGTAAAATCGAGAGTCGTTTATAAGCTGCGAAAATACCCATTTCTCTATTATCAAAATTATGATTTGCTAAATCTAATGGTTTTCTATCAAGATTAACCGATAACCTTTCAAATTTAATCAGTTCACCATAAGAGCCATCGCGATTAATTAAATTTTTTTCACCACGATCAAATATCCATTTATTTAAATAATTATTCCATTCAGCCGAATACGATTTAATAATTTCCTTTAAATCACCATATTGATTATAAATAAGTAAAGTTACATCCTGCATCTTTTGGGCGGTAAAACTTTCAGCGTAAAACAAAATTTTTAGCTGATGATTATTATGATAAAAATCTCGATAAACAATGTTTTTATTTACAAGATTATCTCGATGCACATCCATTGATTCCTCTAAAGTTATAGCAGCTTGGTAATTAGCTGGAGGAACTATAATCTCATTTACAAAAAGCATGATGAAAGCAACAATGAGACTTGTGATTAATGCTGGAAATATTAAACGATATAAGCTGATACCGTGACTTTGAAAAGCTAAAATCTCGCTTTTGATAGAAAGTTTACCGTAAACGAAAATTGAAGCCAATAGCATCGTGATTGGTAAAGATACAGCTATAAAAGCAGGAAATTTAAGTAAGTGGATATAAAGTGAAGTTGAAAAAGGTAGTCCTCTATTTGCTACAAATTTTGCTTGCTCAAAAGATATACCAATTAGTTCGACTACGACTGTAGAAGCAGCAAGTCCGAGTATGGAAGGAGGAATTAATTCTTTGATTATGTAGCGTTCTAGGATGGAAAATTGAGGAAGTATATTTAGTTTTTTCATGATTTAAAAAGTTTCTGATGTACGTGTTCGCGCAAAGCGTGCGGCTCAGTGTTCTCGAAGAGTAACCTAATATGGGTGTTGGGTTACGCTTTCGCTTCACCCAACCTACTGACTAAACCGACCTCATAGATAATCTTTCATCAAGAAGGAAGCAATTTACGAACCGTATTTTTCTCTCCATTCTCGTTTGTCTTGTCCATGTTGCCTAATTTGTTCTGCTCTACATAGATCAAGGGCTATAGTATCTAATCCTCGATTAAAGCATTCTTTTATATAATCGTTTATATCTGGAATCGGAGGTTTTCCTCCACTTTGAGGAACTCTAGAAGAACCACCTCCACTAGAAGAAACCTTGCTTGAAGTACCTCCATCGCAAGATGTAGCAAGTACGCATAGAAGCAAAACACCAATACTCAAAACTGATTTACTTGCTTTGATGTTGAATTGATTGAATTTCATGTTTACCTCTTGAAGATTATGATTTGAATTAACTACGTCGAATAGATGAACCATGATTTCTTAATAGCAGCCATTTGTAGCGTGTCGTGGCTGCAAATTTTTCTGTTATCCTGAAGCGTCGATGTATTGTTGAAAGCTGTAGATAATATGATTGTTCTTAAATACTGTTCCCAGCAAAAGTATAGCTACCGGTTTCACCTGGTAAAGCGCTTTCCACTGAAACCAAATAATTAACGTCGGGTTGAATCTTCACATCTATTTGAGCATTTCCAGAACCTAGTGAATTATAACTATCATCAATTATTTCAAAAGTATCGGCATTCAATAGAAATACAAATGGTTCAAAATCTGCTGACTGCACTTCCATACTGATTGTTTGCCCTACTAAAGGTGCTAAGAATTCGGCGGAAACCGTATATGAATCATAGTAGAAAGGTTCTTGATTACCTTCAATTAAGTAAGATAGATCGGAATTACTCAGTTCTTCGTTTACTGAAAATATTGGTGCGATTGGATCTAAAGCAGGATTGGTTGAATTTGCAGCCGTATTTTCCGCTGCATTGAATGTTATCGTCGCATTATATGCTGATGGCACTTCCTTACCGCTAGTTAAATTACGCCCATCCTCAAAGACTAATAAGTAATTACCTGCATCGAGCTGTTCGCTAATTGTTATATCTTCAATTCTGGCTCCAAAACCCCCATTTGTATTTTCGTATTCTGTAAAAGCAATAGTTTCATCTATTGTAGAATCGTACATTCCATCATTGTTACTATCGCGTGCCAAGATAGTATCAGTATCTACAGTTCTTTTATCGATAGTCACCACACCACTAGTAGGCAACTTAAAACTATAGCCTGCTTGCAGTATATTTGTTCCGTATTGCGTAACATTGTCGATATTAGCCGAGCTACCTTTTATTTCTTGCGAAGTACCATTTTCTAAAAATCCTAAGTTAGTGGGGTTGCTGATAATGTCAGCATCTAAACTCAAACGAGATGAGTAATACGCTCCATCTCTATCCAAAGCAGATATGGCATCTTCCCCATTTAAATCATCTCGGAATTCTACGAAATAATTACCTTTTGGTAACTCTATGGTTATTTCGTCTTTAGAATTACCCAGGTTTACTTCGCCGATAATTTCATTAGCTTCATAAATGCCATTATTATTCGTATCTCGCCCCAAGCCAACAATTAAATCAAAGCCACCTGTAGAAAGACTTAAATTACCACTATCAGACAATTCAAACAAATAAACATCTTGAAGATTAGTTTTTCCGAGCTTGCTACCTGGTATGGTTATTTGATTTTCTAAACCCTTGTGCAAGACACCAATATATTGCGGATTATTGCTAGTACTCATGGTATATAATTCTCCTTGTTTGAAGCGCGATGTAAAACAAAGTTAAAAAGACGGAATCTGTCGTAACTTCACTTTAATTAACTACCTCACAAGCTGCTGTAAGGCTTGGTAGAAGACTCTTTTTGCTTGTTACCACTTAAGTTACCACTGATATCTTAGTAATGCAAGCATTTTTACTGAAGAAATGTTACAAGTTTTGTAACGTCTCGTTATTTGGAGTAAAGATTTCTTGATCGAGGATTTCACATAAAAAAGCAGCCATGGGAAGTGGTGTGAGAACTTCGCCGATGGCTGGTAGCACGTCAAATGTTGACTCAGGTGTGCGAGTCAACGAGGAGAAGAAAGACGATAGACAAAGTTACCGCATCGAATCTATGTCTTTCGACTTAATCTTGTTTGTTGTGAATAATTTGAAAAACCGAAGCGCAGAGTTTCCTTGAGTGGTAGATTATATTAAGTCCGGTAGTATTGGGATAAAAAACCGCAGAGAGCGCTGTAGACGCATGAAGTGCGGCTTCTCGTAGAGCGGATGCAGAGGAAGAGGAAGAGAGGGACAATTTTGTCAGGTTTATTCGATGTTGTTTTCCGGCGGAGAGTTAAACAACGTTAAAATTACTTGCATCGTTTAAGCTTTCGGCAGTTGCCCATTTTACGGTTGCTAATACTTCATCACCAGCGAGAATATTGGTAAAACTATCACTCTGCTCAAAGCTCAAATTACCAAATGTCAATCCATCAACTAGTTCAAATTGAGTTTGTTCTAAACGAAAACCGTTGATAATATCTGTACCGTCACCTTGACGTAAAACTATTATGTCTTCACCACCGTTTAGCCATAATATGTCGTTTCCTTCTCCACCATCAAAACGTTCTGCACTACTCGATCCATAAATAGTATCATCTCCTTCTCCACCAAAGAGCATATCGCTACCGCCGTTACCAAATATCAAATCGTTATCAGCGCCACCAGCTAAGAAATCGGGTAGGCTATTACCGTAAAGTTCATCGTTGCCGTCTCCACCAAATTGAAGGCTTATACCGTTGTTGTTATAAATTCTGTCGTCTCCTCCTAAACCAAATAAGGCTTCATTTGTCGAACTAAATAAACTTTCGCTTTGATTTGAACCTGTAACGGTATTTATTCGAGAATCACCTATTGTAACGTTATCGCTGTCGCTACCTCCATCACCTACTGTTCCGTTGTCGGTGTCGTTTCCAGAATCAACTACTGTTCCGTTGTCGGTGTCGCTACCTCCATCACCTACTGTTCCGTTATCGGTATCGTTTCCAGAATTATCAACTGTACCGTTATCGGTGTCGTTGCCTCCATTATCTGTAGATAAAGGAGTTGGATCGATAGTTAATTGATAAGTAGGTAGCTCTGGTGAAATTAAAGGGGATGCAACAGTTCCAATTGGAGCTAATTCTATTAAGTAACTACCAGCAGATAAATCCTCTTGGAAAACTACTGCTGGATCTGTAACTGTACTTATTGGCAATTGAGAAGGTTCTGCGATAACTTCTCCATTGTCAATTACATCGTTGTTGTTTGCATCTTCGGCAATACGAAATCTTACCCTACTACCTGGTATAAACAATCCAGCATCATTAACAGTATCAGATGTAGGAGTTAAGGAAAAACCGTTAATTTCTATATTAGTAGGCTGTTCTAATGTAAATGAGAGAGTATCTTCGACATTACCCCCTGCTGTAAATAACCCGCTAGTTTCAACTTCTGCGTCTTGTAAAATGCCTAAATCTTGTATTTCGTCCATGATTTTACGATTGATTAAGTGTTTTATGAATGTTTTACGTTGGAAAAATCAACTTTGATAGCTCTGATGGTGCGTGACACTACAACCCTCATTGTTACGTTTAAATTTTAATTAAGTGTCACAGTACCCTACGGGGAAAATATGCCAGTTGCGGGCATTCTTTGATTAATCAAAATCAAATAACATTAAAATTTATCTGATTGCTGACAATATCTACAGTTGTAGATTCGACGGTTGCCAATACTTCGTTGTTAGCTAAAATATCTGCCGATTTACCGTATCTGCAAATGTGGGTTTCGTATACAACCCACCGATTGGTGAAGCCCAAAATGGGTTTTGAGAACCTTTTACTTCTACAAATTTTCCATTACCTTTGTTCTCAATCAATTCAATAGAAGTTCTAGAAGCCGTGGTTTTTTGTCCAACCAAAACATCTAAATCCCCGTCCCCATCAATGTCTGTAAATGCAGGTGCGCTATGTCCTGTTGTAGTAAAGCCGTTAAAGGGGTTATCGCTACCTGTTAATTCTTTCATCTTTAGCATTTGTCTTCCCTCTGTCTTTTATCTCTGCCGAACTTCACTTAAGTTACCACTAAGCTTTTTTTAGTGCAAGAATATTTTTTCTGCTGTAGTTTTGTTTGTGGAAAAAATACTTTGAAAATACTTATATTTACTGGTTTAGAGAGAATATTGATTTTTGTAAAGGTTTGGTTTTTGGGTAATTTATTACTTGTAGCTGAAGGATTAAGGTGTTGGATGGGTGCAATAGACTCGGATGAACCTCACCCCTTCCCCTCTCCTTATTAAGGAGAGGGGTGCTAGCTTGTATGCAAAAACGGCTGTCATACGGGTAATTTGTTTTTGTAAATCGAATTAAATTGTTTCACACAAATGAAAATATAATATGATATAAAGTAACGACTGCCGGGTAACTATTGTGATTCCTGAAGATTTTCTTAAAAATATAGCTGCTTCTCATGGTGTCTCAGAATTGGAATGGGATGTGTTGCGTTTATCTATAGACGGAAAATCTATAAAGGCGATCGCCCAGGAATTGGCAATCAATGAAGGCACTGTACGCAAGCGTTTGAGCGATATTTACAAAAAATTTCACATTGATGGAAGAGGACCTGTAAAATTAGCTAAGTTACAACAGTTACTTGTAAATCAGTACCAGGGATTATCTAACGAGCAAGTTTCATCTAACTTAATTACAAATATTGATTCTTCTGTGGGAGATAAGTTACCGCTTAATGCTTCTCAAACTCAAGATTGGGGTGAAGCTCCGGAAGTTTCGGTGTTTTATGGCAGAAAAGCGGAGTTGGAAACCACTACGCAATGGATTTTAGAAAATCACTGTCGCTTAATTGCTTTGCTGGGTATGGGAGGAATCGGTAAAACCAACTTAGCGGTGAAATTAGCTAAAGAAATCCAAGATAAATTCGAGTTTATCATTTGGCGCTCTTTAGATAATCAGCCGTCACCCCAAGAGTTTGTCACGGATGCGATTGCATTTTTATCCAATCATCAGGAAACTGAGTTACCCGCAGACATCAACGAAAAAATTTCACTGCTAATCAAATATTTACGTCAACACCGTTGTTTGCTGATACTTGACGCTTTTGAAAGTGTATTGCGTAGCGGCGATAGATTTGGGAGGTATGAAAAAGAACATGAAGATTATGGCATAGTGTTAAAACGCTTGGGAGAAACAGAGCATCAAAGCTGCTTGTTGCTTTGCTCTCAAGAAAAACCCAGAGAAATTTCTTTATTAGAAAATCCCAAAGGATTGGTGAAGTCACTTAAAGTAGAAGGCTTGAAGGTGGAAGATGCGGCACAAATCTTGCAGGAGCAGGGTTTGACTGCAAAAGAACACTGGAAAAGTTTGATTGATTATGCCAAAGGTAATCCTTTTGCGTTGAAAATCGTTGGTGCAACTATTAAAGATTTGTTTAACGGTAATGTGGCAGAATTCACCAAACATAATACTTGGGTTTTCGGTGATTTTCGGACAATACTCGACGAACAATGGAATCGCTTATCAAAGTTAGAAAAACAAATGATGCAGTGTTTGGCAACTGAAACCAAAGCTGTTTCATTGTCGAAACTGAAAAAAGAAATTCCTCAAATATCAACTTCCGAACTCATAGAAACTTTAGCATCTTTAAAAAGACGGGCATTGATAGATACCAGTCATCAAAATAAAGATGAATCTCAAACATCTTATTACCTGGAATATCTGATCAAGAAGTACGTCAAAAAATATCATTTGAGTCACGACGAATAATTAGACAATTAAATAATTAAAAAGATAAAAATAAATAATCGTGGGATAATCCAATTCCCAATTCCCAATTACCAATTATCAATTACCAATTCCCCATTCCCTATTCTCTCTGCTGCTGTGATTTACTGTATTAACCCCGAATGTAAACAAAGAGAAAATCCCGATAACATCAGTATTTGTCAATACTGCGGAACTAGTTTACTGGTTAATCAGAAATATCGGCTAATCAAACCTTTACGTCCGCTGACGCAGCAAAGCTATGCGGATATATTTGAAGTCACAGATGGAGAAAATAGTAAAGTTATCAAAGTATTAAAAGTAAATAGTCCGCAATTTGTAAAAATGTTTGAAAGGGAAGCATTTACATTACAATTACTTAATCATCCTGGAATTCCCAAAGTAGAACCGGACGATTACTTTACTTTTACACCAAACGATTATTCGGGGGAACTTCACTGTTTGGTGATGGAGAAAATTCCCGGTCAAAATTTAGAGCAATGGTTAATAGAAAATGGTGTGATTTCTTCTAATAAAGCTCTTGATTGGTTGAGACAGCTTGTAGAAATTTTAGATGTTCTACATACAAATTATTTTTTTCATCGGGATATCAAACCTTCAAATATTATCATCAGACCAGATGGTAAATTAGCTTTAATTGATTTTGGTACTGTTAGAGACATTAGCAATACCTATTTAGTCAAAATAGGAGTAGGGGGAAACGAAAATCTCACTACAACTATGTCAGGTGGTTATACACCCCAAGAACAAATTGATGGAAAAGCGGTACCTCAATCAGATTTTTATGCTTTAGGACGTACTTTCGTTTATTTACTAACAGGAAAATCCCCGACAGAGCTTCCTAATAATCCTAAAACTGGTAAATTAATTTGGCGCGATAAAGCACGAAATATTTCTCATCCCCTGGCAGATTTTATTGATGAAATGACGGCTCGATTGCCAGCAGATAGACCTCAAAGGGCATTTCAAATGTTAGAAGATTTAAATCCGGAAAAATTGTTCTTAAAAAGAATATTACGTTTTCTCATGTCTCCTCAATTAAAGTTTATTTCAACAGGTTTTTTGATTACATTAGCTAGCTTTTTTCTAATTCAATTGTGGACAAGACCATTACGAGCGGCTCATGAAGAAATTGAAGGTCGTGAAGCTCTTCAAGATCGTAAATTTGAAGATGCTAGAAAACATTTTGAAGAAGCAACTAAATTGAATCCAAATAAAGCAGATTATCAAAATAGTTTGGGATTAGCTTGTAAGTTGCAGAAAGATTTTGAATGTGCTTTAAATCAGTATGAAAAATCATTAGAATTAGGTAATGGCGATATTTTAACCAAAGCAACAGTCTATTATAATATAGCAACTCTTTTTGAGGATATTAGAGATTTTGATAAAGCAATAGAATATTATAAAAAAGTGATTGCTTATCAAAGTAATAAAGATGATAATGTTAGTGTAGTAGTAGCAGATGCCCGTAATAATTATGCTCGGTTACTAATATGGCAAAAACAAAATAATCAAAAAGCGATAGAAGAAATATCGAAATCTCTAAAATATGTAGAGCCAAAGAATGCTTCCAGAACTAAATCCAAATTGTATAAAAACCTGGGCTGGACATATTTGCAATTGGGTAACTTACAAGCAGCCAAAAAATATTTAGAAAAAGCGATTGAATTAGATGAGTATCAAACAGCAGCAGCCCACTGTCTGCAAGCTACTGTATTGCAACAAATTGACAGTAAAGATACTCTATCTTCATGGCAGAAATGCCGCGATTATGATGCCGATGGTTTACCAGAAGTGGAAACTTGGCAGCTTGATGCAATCCGAAATTTAAATTCAACCAAACAACAAAAATGAAATATAAATTATTTAACTACCTGGTTTTGACGTTAGCTGCTAGCTCTGTAAATTTTACGGTATTGAATAATAAAGCAATCGCTGGAAATCAAGTTTCACAAAATCCCACCAAAATACTATTAGCAAGAAAGGTGATTTGCGATCCTATGTGTCGTGAAGTTAGTCGTAGTGACTCTTTCTATATAATCAGCCCTGTTGGTACTCTAATAGATAACAATTTACCAAAATTTTCTTGGAGCAGGATACCAAAAACCACTAGCTATATTGTCCGCTTGAGTAGCTCGGAAGGAACTTTATGGCAGTCAGAAACTACAAATACCGAAATTTCCTACCCTCAAAATCAACCGGCTTTAAAACCAGGTAAAGCCTATGATTTAACGGTTAAAGCGATTGGTGCAGAAGAGAGAGAGACTGAAACTCGATTTATTATCCTTACACCACAAGAAGCTCAAACAGTGAATAACGAAGTTGCTAATATCCGCAAACAAAATCTTGCTCCACAAGATACAGCTTTAAAAATAGCCGAGCTTTACGAAAAAAATAATCTGACATCTTTAGCCGAAAAGAATTATCAGCAAGCGCTAAATATCGCAGAAAGTAGAGGTGATTTAAACGGGCAAGCTTGGGCGAGAGTTAAACTTGCAAGGGTTAATCTTACTGTAGAGAATCATAAAAAAGCGATTAGTTTATTAAAAACAGCACATGTCAATTACGAAGCATTGAAGAATAAAGAACTTTCCACTCAGATAGCTCAGTTTTTAGGGGAAGTATACGATAGTCTCAACAAAAAACAAGAATCAATCGCTTGGTATCAACAAGCTAAAACTGGATATCAGCAATTAAACGATAAAAAACGTTTGGAATGGGTAGAGAAACAGTTGAATCGATTGAGGTAATTTACCGGAAATTTATGTAGAGACGGGGCGCAGTGCTACGTCTCCAACAGTAAAGTTTTTTATTATCAATTAGCAATCCCCAATGCCCTATGCCCAATTACCCACTAATATAAAAGGTGCCCAATGATAAGGATGATTGTATTTAGGATTATCCAGAAAATTCATTTGCACTTTTCTTAGAGCTTCAGCTTTTGTCATATTTGGCTTGTTCAATTCTTGATAAAATTGCTTCATAAAATCCGCTGTAGATTCATCGTTAACTTTCCACAAACTAGCAACGGTACTGCGAGCTTCTGCTTTTAAAGCAACTCCAGCTATACCCAAAGCAGCACGTTTATCTCCTTTTGCTGTTTCGCAAGCACTTAGCACTAATAATTCAATTGGTTGAGCAGAATTGTCTCTGCGGGTGCGAAGTAATCTATCTAATTCATCTAGCTTAATTTTGTTATGCCAAGCATATATATAAGTTTTTTCGCGGTTAGAACTAAATTGCCCGTGGGTTGCTAGATGAATAAATGGGTAGTCTTTAGCAGCAATTTGTTTGCTTAAAGCTGCACTGGTAAACTGCTCGTTTTTAAGTATTTGATTGGATACCGTTTTTTCTATTCCAGCTAATTCATCTTCTACGTGAAAAAGCTGTGGCAATTTATTAATAAAGCTTTTGGCTTTTCCACTTATTCCTACAAGCAATGCACTCCGCTGTTTCGGTTTTAAATTTCTTTGATTTAATAATTTGGATGCTACATTTACAGCGATACTATATTTTTGAACTAAATACTCTTCTCCATCGTAAAGTGCGGCAAAAGGAACGCTCTGCAAAGTACTATCAACAATAAAAACCAATGTTCCTTCTTTGGGTAAATCATTTTCAAAAGGTTTTATTAGCCAGTTGTAAAGTTGTTGAGCAGGTTCAATATAAGTGCCTTCATCAAATTTGTCACTGGAGCGTAAATTTTCTAAATTGTACAAAACGTCATTAAAATCTTTCTGAGATATATCAAGTTGTTCGCGAAGTAATTTATTTGATGATGGTATCCGAGCAATCACTTCAATGCGGTTTTGTATGATGATAGGATGAATAATTGCTGCTGGAGGCTGCTCTAATTTACTAATCGCAACGGTTTGAGCAGTATCAAGCCGACATCTTAATAAGTTTTCTAATTCTGCTAACTGCAAAGATTCGCTAACTTCGGTTGCTCTTAATATTTTATCGTTGGCTTTTGTTTGTAAAAGTAAATCTAACAATCTACGGTAAACGGGTTCTACATTTTCTAAAAAAGAAAACTGCACGTCGGAATCCGTTGTCAATAAATTGTAACGAACTGATTCTAAAGTATTTATGGCTTTATTGTAAGCCGTTATCGCATTGTCTTTTTTTCCTTGTTCTTCTAATATATGTCCTAGTTGGGATTGCCATTGATAAGCAATAAATGGTTGTTTGGTTGGTTGAGCAAAATAAAGAGCTTGTTGTGTGGATTTATATGCTTTATTTAAACAAGTTTCTGCTGTTTGACATAAATTGTTTTTGCTACTATTTTTAGATTGATTCAAATTTTGGTTTAGCCACCAAGCGCGATATTCATATAAGCTACCAAGATTACCAATCGCATAGGATTTTGCAATATCATCTTTGATTATTTCAGCTTGGGATTCTGCTGAAGATAATTCTTTAATTCTATTTTCCCAATTAGGTTTATTGTTGGTTAATTGAGTTAAACAATTTCTTGATTTAGCTAAATTAATTTGATTGTAAATCTGGTTTTGATTGGGAGATGAATTCCCAATATTGATATCGGACAATAAACTATTTGCTTGAGAGAGTAAATTATTTGTATCATTGTTGTCAGTTGATTTGAACTTGCTTCTAGACAGCAACAGATTGAGTAGATTAATTTTTGCTTTGGTTGCGATGGGTGTAGTTGAATAATTTTCAATTGCTTCCCGATATTTAGACTCAGCATTTTTATACTCCTTTATCGCTTCTAGAGGAAGAAGATTATTATTTTGAAAACAACCCCAACGATAATTATCTTGTTGAGATGCTGTTAAATTCAAGTTTGATGCTTTTGATGCTAAAAATCTATCGCGTTTTAAATTTCCCAAAGACATATAGGTATTTGCCAAACTCAACAAAGTACCTGGCTGAGTTGAAGGTGAATTGTTTTTAGCTACCGTTTCTAAAATATAGCGCGATTCATTTAACTTACCCGTAGCTCGCAAAACATTACCCAAACTGCGCCACCCGGTTAATAAAATATCGGGTTCGGGATGTATCTTGTTTTGTTGTAAAATTGTTTCTAGTTTTTTTGTAGTCAAATCATCGCAACTTTTCTGCTCAATCTCCAAACTTTGCAATAAAATTCCGCAAGCACGAGATAGTAAACCTAATTTTTGCAAAGCACTAGCTTGGTAAATTTGATTCCGAGTTACCGCAATTTCATCTCCCAATTGAAGATAAATTGTTTCGGCTGTTTGCCAATTATTCAAAGCATCATTCGCTTTTCCTAATTCAAACTGCAAACGACCTAAATTAGTTAACGTAATAGCTTGATTCGGTTTATCTTTTTTCTCAGCAAATATTTTTGCTGCTTTCTGAAAATACTCTATTGCTGTTGATAATTGCTGCTGACGATAAAAATATTCACCTTGCTTTACTAAAAGTTGGGGATTATTTGAAATGCTGACTGGAGTTTGAGAAAAAACAGCAGACATCCCCACAATTAAGAAAATAGTAGTTAGAAATATAGCGATAAATTTACTTCGCATTTTCAAATAACCATCAATTAAGGATTGTACTGCAACGTAAAATAAATACCGTTTTCTTGCCATGTTCTCTTCCTAGAATTTACCGATACTAAAGGAATACCCCAATCAAGACGAGCGCGAAAATTATCCCCGTCAATGTACTGCAAACCCATACCAAATGACGAAAGAGTTTGCTTATCTGGATTGCTCCTGCCGCGGCTGTTCCAAGTAGTGCCATAATCAATAAAAGGCACTATTTGCAATATCCCATTACCGGCAATACGTCGTATAACTGGCAACTCAACTGCCGCAGAAATAAAAACCCCGTTATCAGTTAAAAGTTGATCTTGACGATAACCTCTGACGCTCCCCAAACCACCTACAGCAAACTGTTCTGACAATAAAAGAGCCGAAGTTGTTAACTGAGCGTTACCGCGAATTAAGAATAAACTATCTGCTGCTAAACGACGAACATACTGAGCTTGCCCCTGCCACGAAAAAAACCTGCTATCGGGTATTGGCTCAACTCCTGCAACGTCTTCGTTGATAGTTGAATTCAAAGCATTGATGCCAAAATTAAACTGCGATCGCAATGCAATCACTTGTTGCGAATCCTGCTGCTGGTATTCCTGAGAAAATCGCAATGCAGCAATACGAGTACTTCCGTCTTCTTCTGCTCCTGGGGAAAGTGGAAAAGGAGTATCTAACAAAAACGATTTACTTTCTCGCAATGAAGCTGTCAAACCTAAAGAAAATTCCTTGAAACTATTATTCTCGACAGTACGAATAATTGGCTGACGATAACTAACTTCATAGGAGCGCGATTCCGATTCAATATCGGGGCTGTCACCATCTCCATTCAAATCCTTAAAAGGTGGCTCAATTACATCATTATCGTTTTGACTGTAACCAAAACCCAAAGTCCCATTTTTAGAATTAATCGGTAAAGAATAACCAACATTCACCCCATTGCTACCATCGCTGTTGTTGTAAGCCAAGGTGAGATTATCGCCAAATCCCAGTAAATTATTTTGTCTAAAACCAACTTCTCGCTGAAAACTACCTACACTCGGGGAACGACTATTATTCAAACTTAATTGAGGATTGAACGATTGAGCCGGACTATATTTAACCGTTAAAAGACTGCTACCCTGTTCCGTCCCAGGATTAATAGTAGCAGATATAGTTTCAAATAAAGGGTCAATTTGCAATAGTTGCAAAGCCTGCAACAGACGATCCACATTTAACGGCTTTTTATCTTTGATACCCAAACGCTGGCGCAAATATTTTGCCAGTCGTCCCTTTTTCGGGGAATCTAACAGCCTAATATCAATCTGTTGCAACTGACCTTCAACTACCCTGATTTCAACTTCACCTCTTCCTTGCTGTTGCGTTAATTCGGGAATTCTAACCACTGCTCCAGAAGTTTTGTAGCCATGTTGATGATATAAAGCAGTTACATTAACGGCAATTTGCAGCAGTTTGGACAAAGCAATAGGTTGATTGATATCCCCACTATCGATAAATATTTTTGCTAACTCCTCGTCTGTAAAAACCGTGTTACCAATAAATTTAAAATCGGTAACAACGATATTGCTCTGCGTAGCTTCATCAACCTGAGTTGGTTTTTCAGGAGAGGGTAACTGCAATGGCTTTTCTTGGGAATCGGGAAGCTTAGGGGTAGTCTCAGGGGGATTTGGCAGAGGTTGAATATCCTGCGGTGGTGGGAAGGAATTTATTTCTTCGAGACTGGGAACTTGGGCTATAACAACTCCTGCATCTAAAAGCTTATTTATAAAAAAAAATGAAGTAAATAAAATTACTTGAGATAAAACACCATTAAAATAAAACTTAGTTAACATAGCGTGCAGATACATAGAGAAAGAGCTGGTATTGCACGCGCTGAACTGACAAATTAAATTGCTTATTGCTAAGGCTTTCAATCATACTTTTGATGAAAAACGCTTTTGTAATTTCTTTGTATAGAATTATTCCATACAAATTAGATTTCTAGTAATTATAATCATATTTTTTAATACTTGCTTGTCAACGATGAAAATTGATATTATTCCGCAAACCGCATAAGTTCTTCTCACTTGCATTTATTTACCAGTAAAAGCGAGAAGAAACTATGCCAAATTCAACTTATTCTCAGGGTTTAAGACTGTTACTACCAGAAACCGTATGGCTAGAACCCGAGCATTTTGTATTAGCGAATGAAATTAATTATCCCCATACAATCAGCGGTAAAGATAATTGGCAAGGCTATTTGAATAGATTAGCATTAATTGCCCTTGAGGTATGGTTGCAAATTAGGCTGGCTGACGAAGATATGCGCTTAACCAATAAAGTAATTTTAAAAGATACTAGCACAATCAAAACTGCTGGTATTCTCAGAGTTGACAACTTCAAATTTTGCGCGATCGCTACCGAAAATTTGCTAGACGAAATTGTGAATATACCGCAAGAGCTAATCGAAAAACCAGAATTGACAGCCCATTTTTATGTTATTATAGAAATACTAGAATCACAAGAAGAAGTTATAATCAAAGGCTTTTTAACTTACAAACAGTTGATAGAGATTAAAAGTAGCTTGAAATTATCGATATCCCAAGGCTGCTATCAATTACCGCTGTCTGTATTTGATAGCGAACCAAACCATTTATTACTGTATAAGAGATACATCCAGGCATCGGAATTTGCTTTACCCGTAGTGGAGACTCAAGCTACTCGCATCAGCAATTTATCAGGAATAGTCACCACAACAACAACTAAACTAAGTGAATTGAAATTTAGGTTTTGATTTCAATATCTCTTGGAAAGGATAGGGAGGGGGAGAGGGGGTAGAAGGGGTAGAGGGGGAAGAATAATTTTTTATGTTTCCTATGCAGCCTTCATAATTAATGAAACGAACTACTAGAAACATTTACGCTAGCTTTAGTTTGACAATCAATATACTGAAAAATCCTCACCGAATAAGGTAAAAACTCAGAAGCTCCCGAATTTATTCGTGGGAGACAATTACGATATCATGTCCGACAAATCACCCATAATATGTCATTGTTCGCTGTGCGAACAATGACATTTAATTTAAAGGACATGATATGACTGGTAATTTGACAGAGAATTAGGTCAAATCTTTTTGTAGCGAAGATTCACTAAGGAGGGTTATTTCTAATTTTTATTGTTGGCACTTATTTTGCAAAAACCGAACAAAATCTAACACTTGTTGTAAGAGAAGTTCGGGTACTTTTTCAATTTCTTGTAGAAGTTGTTATTCTATTGTCATGGTAAGTGGTTTAATTAGAATTTGATGTCCATAAAGTTTGTATCAGAAGATATTTTATCGTTTTTCTGGTTCCCCGGTTCCACCTGTAAATAATAAAAAGTTTTGATTACAATATTAAGAAGGTTAACAAAAAATGATTCATCACATTTCAATTCCTGCGAAAAATCCCGCTCATGTCGCTTCTGTATTAGCCGAACTGTTTAATAGTAAATATTGCGCTCCTTTTCCATCCCATGAAGGTAGCTATGTAGCTTTGGCTGGTGATGAGTACGGAACTGTAATTGAAGTTTATCCCTTGGGTACCCAAATGACTCCAGGAGAAGACGATAAACCAATACAATTTCAACTCGAAAATAACCCCAACCAATTTATTGCTACTCACGCTGCAATGTCCATTCCCCTAAACCAGTCGCAAATAGAAGCTATTGCCGAGCGGGAACAATGGCGATGCGTGCGCTTTAGTCGTGGCGAATTTGACGTGATTGAGTTTTGGGTGGAAAATACCGTATTGCTGGAATTAGCGACACCAGAGTTAGCTGAACAATACACCACCGCTTTTAAACCAGAAAAAATAGCTGAATATTTTGCCCCAAAGAATTCTTAAAAAGTCTAAACATTAATTACTCCCTTCCCCCTCTCCCAAATAGTGGTAAATGTCTGCATACATTACAAAAAAGGCAGAGGGCAGATGGCAGCTATGTTAGAAGTATTAATAAAAACTTTAGTTCTGAGTTTAAAGCTCAGTAACAAATGTCACGACGATAGAACGGTAAGTGTAATTCGTAATTCGTAATTCGTAAAACTTTGGGATGTAAACACGGGTGAAGAGCTTGACTTAGTGGGCAATACTACGAGATAAGGGTGGCTTACTCAAACAAGACAAATCAATTTATATTTCAATTTCGCAACGCCAAAAAAAAGCGATATGACTACATATAAGTCATATCGCAAATGATATTTTCACAAAAATAGTACAAATATATATTTTGCGTCATTCGAGTCAAAGCCCAAAGAAAGCGGTTGCTCAAGAATGTTTATTTCTTGAAAATTAAAACAAAGTCAATACTTGTCGGTTAAGACGATATCCTCCCTAACCCTCCTTAAAAAGGAGGGAAATAAGCCCCCTTTTTAAGGGGGTTTGGGGGATCTAAAAAAGAAGTTGGATTCCTTAAGCGAGCAGTATTGAAAACAAAGTTTGGTTTTTCAAACCTCTTATCGAGGAGATGGTAAATCGTGAATATTGCGAATTACTACCGAACGAGCCAACTTATAGGCTGCATAAGCATCTACTAATCCAGTTCCTGTAGCTCCGTCATGCCCGTTACCTGCGGGTAAACCTTCGCGTGATGTTAGACATGTTCCGTTGCTATTACCTTTTTTCACATCTCTAGCTGATGAGCGCAAAATCGATTTAATTAAAGAAGGTGAAAGTCCGGGTTGTACCTGCTTGAGCAAAGCACAAATACCAGCAATTTGGGGGGAAGCTGCACTAGTTCCGCTGATTACTGCCCAACCATCATCTGTACCCGTTTCATCTTTGCTAGGATATCCATTTCCGCCTAAGCCCCTGTCAATTTGGTCGCCAGGTTCTACGGGTAACATGATGTAAATAGCGTTTGGCTTCATGCCTACTAATCCGCAAAAATCCGGTACGTGTCTTCCTGGATAAATCTGACTGTCAAAACTGCTGGAATAGTCAGATGCTTCTAACAAGAAATCATCTCCATCTAGGGTATCGTGAGCGTAAACGCCACCAACAGAAATGACTTCGGGCATCATACCAGGAAAACCAGCATGACCGTTACCGGCGGAGAAACAGACTGTAATACCCTGCTCTTGAACTGCTTCTATGATTGCTGCTTCTAAAGGCTTGAGAGAATTCGGCAAAGTTTCGCCGCAGATATTATAACCCCAACTGTTGGTTATCACTGCCGGATGTAGGTCGGAGGCAGTCTTAAAAGCCAAAGTCGCGTTGCCACCCATTTTCACGCCGATAAAATCAATATCTGGTGCATTGGCAAAGATATTGGCAGCTTCAGCAGTACCGTGTCCGCTTTCATCTCGTTCTACATTGGTTGCATCTGGTGCCAGAGTTGCTTGATAGTTATAACCATGCCATTTGTAAAAGGAATGCTTGTAGAATCCACTATCTACCATCGCCACTAATACACCTTTCCCCGTAATACCAACCTTATGTACTGGTGTTGAACGGCATACTGTCGCGACATCTGCGGGAACTGTAAGGTGATGATATTTGACTCTTGGGGGTAGGGGTGATTCAAACAGAATTGGCGGACTTTGGGGATAAGCGCGCTCTATCAATTCAGAAAGTTCTGGTGGAATTGTGAAGGGTACACCAGCAACGTGAGATAAGTAGGTAACTTCTCCGACACTAGGACTTACTGTTTGGCTCCTAGATTCAACTCTGGTACCAAAAACCCGTTCCCATAACTCTCGCGGACCATCTGCACTAATTGAAAATGTGCCTATCTGCTGTACGCGAAAACCTAGGGACTGAAGTACCGTAGCCGCTCGCATAGCTCTTCCGGGAGGAGGAGCAAATTGTTGGAGATTATCCGGTGCGAGGTAAGTTTCTGCGGCAAACATCGATTCACCCGTTTCAGAGCGCAAGACTGCCTCAAAATAAACTCGCTCCTCTTTATTCTCCGATAGATATGTCATTTTACTTTCCTATAATTATGGTTGTACCTGGAAAAATTCCGGCGGCTCTATAAACATCACCTCAGAAATCGAACTTTCCAGTTTTTCAGGAATAACAAGGTTATCAGTTACGGCTCTTGAATAGGTCTTCTGGGCTTCTATTTCTGCTATAACAGTTTTCTTTTCTTCCTTGAATGAGACATTAAAAGTTGATTCCCATAAGGAGCGCGGTGCTTGAACGCTGATAGTTTTGCCAACGCGCAATATTTTAAAACCCAGACGTTGCAGTTCTAAAGCAGCTTGCTTACCCTTGTTAGGTAATGGTTCTATTTCCGCCGAAATAAGGTTTTGAGGCATTGTTACTTCCTCTATCTGCTGATGATTTATAGATTCGGTAGATTTGCTTGAGGTAGAATCTTCTTTCCCTAATAAAACCTGGTTTTTCTTGCTATCGGGGGCACAACTACTGCTTGCAAATACAAGAATTATAATCGCCAGCCAAATTGTCGGAGATTTCACTTTGCTTACCTCGTTACCTTATACTACTTCTTCTATTTTGTTGACTTATGAGGGGTGAGACATAGTTTCTTCCTCTAGAACTCTAGCAAACCAAAATTGCCGGGTGAGGCAAGAGAGGGGAGAAAAAAATTCTGTTTTTACAATACACCCCGCAAAGTTCGCTTCGCGTGCTACTAGTGGTTCGCCAAGCGAACTTTGCTGGGTTTAGCGTGGAAATAAAAAGTTTTTTCTCCCCCTGCTCCCTCCGCTTCCCCTGCTCCCCCTGCCTGCCCTTACCCGGCAATTGTGGCTTGCCAGAGTACTAGTTCGAGAACTGTGATGCCCGAAAGGCGACGCGAAGGCGTATCGCAACTTCGGAAGTAGATATATTAATAGTTATCTGTCACGAGAACTTATGCAGTTGTAATAATTTAGAAAAAAATATTCATAAAATAAGACTTCTAGCATCTGCACCACTTGATTAATTGACTGTTCTACCAAACTACGCGATTTACACCCCGCCTACTTCCTCAATGCAACACCGTAATTTCTTCATTTGGCAGGATAAATTGTTTACCGTTGTTATTCTATCTGCTTTTAATAAAACCGATTTTTTAGTATGTATAAAGTTTATATTTTTTAACTAATAGTTCGCATTGCTACATATATTTGTATGACTATCTATTCATACCTTTTTTCTAGTAGTAGTTTTTTTCATTCATTTTGACGGGTATAAATTTTTTCTCCCCCCTCTTCCCCCTCTTCCCCCTCTCCAATACCACACGGCATGACTCTACCCAGGGGTTTTCATTATAGAACTAATGTACTATGATATTTTTTAAGATTAAATTGTGAATGGCTAGCAGGCGTAATTGCGCGGTGTGTTTAGCCTATCGCTATTTATGGGAATAATAGCAGTGGTTTAGATATTTACGTATAAGTGTCATGGCAGAGAATCAACAACCAGGAAAATATGATGCTGTCTTAGGAGGGAAAAATCCACCTCCAGTTGATAGTGCGGTATTGGGTGGAATTGAAGGAGTAAAGCGTAGATTATCGAATCCGGTAGTTGACGTAAAATTGGCAGCGCTTACCGATGCTCTTAACTATCAAGAAGCTGGTTTGGAGTTGGTGATTCAAGCTTTGCAAAATAAGCCAAAAATAATACAGCGTTATGCTTATAAGTTATTGCGACGAAGAAAAGAAACCCAGGTAAAACAAGCTTTAGAGCATTATCAGCCTTGGGATTTATTCGAGAGATTGCAGGGATATATTGGTTATAAAGGGGAGCACGCCGGAAGATTTGCGAATCGTTTAAGTGTAGATTACAATCTGGAAGTTGGAATTGAAGACTCTACGAATACAGCTTATGCTTTACGATGGGATTGGGATGGCGATCGCCCTACCATAGCAGAACAAATTACAAGCATTTCCCAAGATTCCCAAGCCGGTAAATTAGAAGCTTTGATTATTGGCTTGTGGGCTGACGATACAGAAGTTGGTAGCGACGAAATTGTCAGTAGACTGGTTGATGCAAAAGATAAATTAACCAACTTAAAAGCCATCTTTATCGGTGATATTCACTACGAAGAAAGCGAAATATCGTGGATTGCACAAGGTGATATAAGTCCGATTTTAAGAGCATATCCTCAATTAGAAGTATTGCAAGTGCGCGGTGGAGACGGGTTACAATTTAATGCTCCGGTAAGACACAACAATCTACAAACGTTGATTGTAGAAACTGGGGGATTGAGTAGCGAAACAGTTGCTCAAATTTGTAACATGAATCTTCCAGCATTAGAGCATTTAGAATTATGGCTTGGTAGCGATAGCTATGGTGGAGATTGTAGGATTGTAGACGTAAAACCGATTTTAGAAGACTTAATATTTGCCGATTTAAATTATTTAGGATTGCGTAACAGTGAATTTGCAGATGATATTGCAGAAGCAGTAGTTAAATCTCCTTTAATTGAAACAATTAGCGTACTTGATTTATCGCTAGGAAATTTGAGCGATAAAGGTGCCGAATATTTGCTTAATTGTGCGGCGGTGAATGAGCTTGATATTCTTAATGTTTCCGAAGCTCGTTTATCAGATGAAATGGTTGGTAAATTGTCCAAACTTGATTGTCGGTTGTTAGCAGAAAAACAGGATGCTGATTCTCATTATGATCATGAATATCGTTATTGTGCCGTGACTGAGTGAAAACCTCACCCCCAGCCCCTCTCCTTGTTAAGGAGAGGGGAGTACGGAAGAAGTTTTTAGGTATATAAAATCATCTATGATTCATCATTTTAAATTAATTATGAATCTGAAGATAAAGTGTCAATTAAGAAATATCAATTAATAAAAATATGAATAGCAATCAAAATCAACCAAGAGAATTCGATGTTGTTTTAGGTGGAAACAATGCACCTCCGGTAACTGGTGCTGTGTTGGGAGGAATTGAAGGTGTTAAGCGACGGTTGGAAAGTGAAATTGTAGATGTACGAATTAAAGCGCTTTCTGATGCTCTTAACTATCAAGAAGCTGGTTTAAATTTAGTTATTGAAGCTTTGGAAGATGATTCGTTACAGGTAAAAGGTTTTGCTTCGAGGTTGTTGAAGAAATTCGGAGGTGAAAAAGGTAAACAAGCGCTGTTGGAATTCGATCCTTATTTGTATTTTACGAAGTTGGAAGATTGGGAAGTTGAAGAGTTTGATTATGAAGTTGGGATTGTGAATCCAGAGGGTAAAGCTTATGTTGTGAATTTGGAGAAATTACGGCTTTTAGTACAAGATGATAGAGTCAATGAAGTTGAAGCTTTGATTTGTTATTTGCAAGACTATAATGTTTATTACGAAGTTAGCCAAGAATATGATGATTTAGCTGAGTTTTTTGATAATAATCGGAAAGAATTAGAAAATTTAAAAGCTTTATTTGTAGGTGATGCACAAATAGATACATTTAGAAAATCTTATCTCGGAATTGGTGATATAACTAATTTGTTATCAAGTTTTCCAAATTTAGAAGTTTTGCACCTTCGCGGTTGCTGTACTGATTTATGCAGCGGTATGTTAGGACATAATAATTTAAAAACGCTGGTTATTGAAACGAGAGATATTAGTGATATGTCAATTCAGGTATTGTGCTCTCTGAATTTACCAGTTTTAGAATATTTTGAGTTATGGATAGGTAGAGATTTTGAAAATACTTGTGACAATGTTATCAAAAGTATTAAACCAATTCTTTTTGGCGAATCATTTCCGAAGTTAAGTTATTTAGGAATACGTAGCTGTGAATATGCTAATGCTGTTGCTGAAGCAATTATGGAATCTTCTTTTATGGCTGATTTTCCTATAATTGATAATCTTTTCGTGCTTGATTTAACGATGGGAAATTTGACAGATGAAGGTTTAGACAATTTGATTGGAGTTCCGGCTATTTCTAATTTACATACTCTTGATGTTTCTCATAATTGTGTAAGTGAAGAATTTCTCGAAGGAGTTGAGCATTTATTACTTCATTGTTGGATAATTTCAGATTTTCAAGAAGAAATAGCTGATAGAGGAGTAGGTGCATCCCGTTACTTTGCTTTACATGAGTAATACCAAAAACAATAAAATGAAAAATCTTACAATCATAGCCAACCCGGAAAACCGTCGCGTCGGATTGCTCCAAGAAGCGATCGCCAATCTCAATCTACCACCCGCAACCGTTATCTCCTATGCAGATTTAATTACAGGAAAACAAAACCTCGAAGTCACACCCAATAACATCATCCGCTTTGATTCTCCGGAGAAGAATTTTGATGTTGATAAGGCAATTATTGCTGCGGGGGATTTGAGAGAGGGGGAAGAGGGGGGAGAAATTAATAATTATCAAAAAATTAGTTCTCAAGATGTTGAGAAGTTGGAGTTTGATAAGGGAAGAATTCTTTATCCGCGACAGTGGTATTTGGGTTGGCGAAATTTGTTACGACGGTGGGAGAAAAACCTCACCCCTAACCCTTCTCCTTGTTTAAAGAGAGGGGAGAAAAACCTCACCACTAAATCGTCTCCTTGTTTAAGTAGAGGGGAGAAAAACCTCACCCCCAGCCCCTCTCCTTGTTTAAGGAGAGGGGGATTGGAAGTTATGAATCATCCTGGGGATATTGCGGTGATGTTTGATAAACCAAGGTGTCACGAAAGATTTAGCAAAAATAACGTTCCGGTAGCGCGTTGTTTGGGGAAAATTCATAATTACGAACACTTACGCCAACAAATGCAATCTCAAGGTTTAGAACGGGTTTTCATTAAATTATCTCACGGTTCGAGTGCTTCTGGAGTGATTGCTTACCGCGCTAATTCCCGCTTTGAATCGGCTATCACCACGGTGGAAAGAGTACGAGAAGACGGGGAAACTTTACTTTATAATTCCCGCAGAATTCGTAACTATACAAAACGCGAAGAAATCGCCGATATTATCAATATTTTAACTGCCGAAGGGGTAATTGTTGAGGAATGGCTACCGAAATCGCGGTTACAAGGATGCGGTTTTGATTTGCGAGTTGTGGTTATCGATGGTGAAGCACAACATACAGTTGTTCGTTTGGGAAAAAGTCCCATGACTAACTTACATTTGGGTAACGAAAGAGGAAATATAGATGAATTTTTAGACAAGGTTGGTGATGAGAATTGGCAGAAAATGAAACGTACTTGCGAACAAGCTGCTGCTTTATTTCCTAATAGTTTATATTGCGGAGTTGACTTGATGATTTTACCGGATTGGGAGCAACACGCTGTTTTAGAAATAAATGCTTTTGGGGATTTGTTGCCGGGGATTACTTATTGTGGTTTAGATACTTATGAAAGCGAATTGAAAGCGATTATTAAATGAAATTGTATAATGCTAATACTTGTCATTGCGAACGAAGTGAAGCAATCGCAAAATATCGGCTTATACGCTTTCATTATGCGATTGCGTCGCTCTACTCCGTTCCGCTCGCAATGACAAGTCCTGATTCTTCCAAATATCAAATTAAACATTTGAAGTCAAAGAAATTTTAACTTGTTTATTCAAAGCAGAAGCAATTTTTTGCAACATAGAAAGCGAATGTCCTTCATAATCAGCATCTTCAAGTCGAGCAATCACGGGTTGTTTTGTACCAACTAAATCAGCAAGTTGCTTTTGTGTTAATCCTGCTTGAGTTCTTGCTTCATATATAAGTTGTGCTACTTCCGCATTAATAGAAGCTGTAATCACCATTTCTTGAAGTTCGGGGTCATTACGGTGAATGTTTTCAAGTATTTTCAAAGCGTCGTCAGTTTTCTTCATTTTCTTCTCTATAAGTATGAATATCTGGATTTTCTTCAAACAAGGATTTTCTTGTTATTGCTCGTTCAATATCAATATCTGCTACTGTTGCTTGTTCTTTAACAATCGCATGAGCAAGAATCGCTATATTTTGACCGTGAAAAAAATAAAGAATACGATATTGAACATGAATATGTTTTGCTCTCAACTCATAGATATTATCCCTCAAATAATCCACAGCAGGTCTACGCAATTCGTACCCGAATGATTCAAGTAAATTAATTTTACCAACACAATTAGCTAATCGCTTTCTTATTTTCTTTTGAAAGTCGCGTTAACCATTCTAGAACGGGAACTTCACCATCCTCTTCTTTATAGAAAACAATACGAGTCTCAGGCATTAATTCAAAATTATAACAATATTGATATATTAGCTTAGTCGTGTAACTTACAAAAAACCAATGCAAAACATCAACCAAATCATCGGCACCCACGACATCGTATTTATCACCCTCGACACCCTCCGTTACGACATCGCAACCGAATTAATATCACAAAACCGCACCCCAAATTTAGCTAAAGTATTACCAAATGGTTGGGAAAAACGACATTCACCGGGAAACTTTACCTATGCATCCCATCAAGCATTTTTCGCGGGTTTTCTTCCTACTCCCGTCACTCCAGGAATTCACCCGAGATTGTTCGCTTTGAAATTCGCCGGAAGTACTACAACTACCGAAAAAACCTGTGTTTTAGAAGGTGAAAATATAGTCAAGGGATTAGCGCGAAAAGGTTATCATACCGTTTGTATTGGTGGTGTGGGATTTTTCAACAAACAGAATCCCTTGAGTAACGTGATTCCTTCAATGTTCGCAGAAAGTTACTGGAATCGAGAATTAGGAGTTACCGATCCAAAATCAACCGAGAATCAAATCCTATTAGCTGAGAAAATCCTTAATAAAACTCCTCAAAATCAACGTTTATTCTTATTTATTAATATTTCCGCGCTGCATCAACCCAATTTTTTTTACCTTGAAGGTGCTAAAACAGACACATTGGAAACTCACGCAGCCGCATTAGAATACATTGATCGCCAACTAGGAAAACTCTGGAATGCCTTACAAAAACGTGCTTCTACCTTCTGCATACTCACCTCCGACCACGGAACAACATACGGTGAAGATGGTTACACCGGACATCGAATTAGTCATCCCGTCGTGTGGACTGTTCCTTATGGGGAATTTGTGTTGGAGACTCGCGAGACTTGTTCCCAGGTTACACCTGGGAATGCATAACAAAAGGCTCTGCCTTTTCAATTCTACCGGAGGCAGAGCCTCCTAATAGGCATTACCATGCAGAGCATGGTAACGAGTAAACCTGCGGAAAAACCAATACCAAAACCTCAATCATGATAACCAACAACCATCCGTTACCAACCCATCCCTTATTAAAATCCAAAATCTTCCAATCCTACGTTTATTCCTACCCCCACAAAACCGCATATCGTCCGATTTCCCCCCAAAAACCCCTCACCGACGTATGGAGTCAAGAAGACAAAAACGCTTTATTCCTCTACATTCACATTCCCTTTTGTGAAATGCGCTGCGGTTTCTGTAATTTATTCACCACAGTCACCCACAATCAAGATTTTGTCACTCAATACGTCAATACCCTACAAAAACAAGCCAAACATGTCAAAGCAGCTTTAGGTAAAAGTTCATTTGCAAGATTAGCGATTGGTGGAGGTACACCGACTCAGTTACCGATTCACCATTTAGAAGCCGTGTTGAATGTTGCTGAAGATACCATGAGCGTGGATTTACAACAGATTCCCATATCCGTGGAAATGTCACCGGAAACCGCTACCAAAGATAAATTAGAATTGTTGCGATCGCGAGGTGTAACTCGTGCCAGTATCGGAGTCCAAAGCTTCTTTGAATCGGAGGTTGCAGCAGTTAACCGCCGTCAAACCACCGCCGAAGTAGAAGCCGCACTGACAAGAATGCGAGAAGCGGGTTTTCCCACAATCAACATTGATTTAATATACGGATTACCCGGGCAAACAGTAGAAACCTGGTTGCAATCGATACGCGCTGCATTGCAGTTTGAACCAGAAGAAATATTTTTGTATCCCCTGTACGTGCGTCCCCTCACCGGATTGGGAACCTCAGAAAAAGAATGGGATGACATCCGCTTGAATTGTTACCGTCAAGGAAGGGATTTTCTTTTATCACAAGGATACACCCAAAAATCCATGCGAATGTTCCAAAAAAATTCTACCCCCTCTCCCCACTCTTCCCCCTCTCCCCACTCTTCCCCCTCCCCAATCTACTGCTGCCAACAAGACGGAATGGTAGGTTTAGGATGCGGCGCACGCTCGTATACCGATGATTTGCATTATTCCAACGAATACGCAGTAGGAGGAAAGGGAATCCGCGAGATTTTGCAAGGGTATATTAAAACACCGGAAGATTGCTTTGATTTTGTTAATTACGGTTTTCAGCTAGATGCAGAAGAGAAGGGTAGGAGATACATTTTATTATCTTTACTTTCTCATGAAGGATTGAATTTACATCAATATCAAACGCGATTTAATACAGAATTATTTAGTGATTTCCCGGAATTGTCGGAATTAATTGATTTGAATTTAGTTGTTGATGAAAGCAGAATATTGCGATTAACTCAAACTGGTGTGGAATATTCCGATGCCATTGGGGAATGGTTGTTTTCTGCGAAGGTGCGGGAATTGATGCAGAGATATGAATTGAAATAGATGTTTCAATTATCCACGAAATCGCCCGCAGGCTCGAAGCCTGGGGCTATCGAAACAAAGCCCACCTGCGTGGGCTTGAATGAATTAGTCCACGAAGGTGGACTTTGTAGGTGTAGCCGCACCCTTCGAGGGTGACGGCGATTTAGAACACACAACGAATAATTAAATCAACCATGACAAACAATCAAAACCAACCCAACCAATACGATGCTGTACTCGGAGGAAACGCACCACCACCAATTCACGGCGCAGTTTTAGGAGGTATTGAAGGTGTTAAAAAGCGGTTGGCTAGTTCTGATGTTGACGTGCAAATTGCAGCTTTGAATGATGCTTTGAATTATGGGGATTTAGGTTTGGATTTAGTGATTCAAGCATTAGAAGATAATCGTCGAAAACTAAGAGAGGCTGCTGTATATTTATTGGAAGATAGAAACGAAACTCAAGCTAAGTCAGCGCTAAAAAATTATAAATTCTGGAGTGGATTTGAAAGACTATATGAGTATCCTAACGAATACTCAACTACATTCGCTAATCGAAAAGTAATTGAATTTGACCAGAAAATAGGTATTACAGACACAATTGATACAGCTTATGCTTTGAGAGCTAACTATTATTCGTTTTGGGAAGGGAAAGAAGATATTAGTATTGAAAATAAACTGCAAATATTGCAAGAAGAGCCACAAAAACACTTTGCGGAAAAGGTTGAAGCTTTAGTATTTGGTAATTCAGCTAATCCTGACAAAGTGATTTTTACAGTTTTAGAAAAATTTCCTAATTTGAAAGCCATTTTTATTTACGATATTAAAGATGATGAATGTATGATTTCTGGGATTCCTTTTCTGAGTATAAGCCCTATTTTAGAAGCTTTGCCTTATTTAGAAGTATTAAAAATACGTGGTAGTTCAAGCATAACTAGGGGAGGTGAAACTTGGGTATTCAATCCTTCCATCAAACATAATAATTTAAAAGCGCTAACTATCGAATCTGGCGGAATAAGCCGCGAAGTAATAACTCAATTTTGTCAACTTCAATTGCCTGCACTAGAATATTTAGAATTGTGGTTAGGTGATTATGAATATGGTGGTACTTCTGATATTGGCGATATTATGCCAATCATTTCTGGAAAATACCCAAAGCTTAAATATTTAGGACTGCGTAACAGTCAATATTCAAATAATATCGCTTTTGCACTTGTAGATTCTCCAATTATAGAAAATTTAATAGAACTAGATTTGTCAATGGGAACTTTAACTGATGAAGGTGCAGAAGCTTTATTAAATTGTCGAGCTATTCATCAACTGGATACTCTTGATATTTCTGAAAACTGTTTAAGTGATGAAATGATTGAACGGTTAAATAATTTAGATATTGAAGTTGTTAATATCGGATATCAAAAACATCCTGATGAACGTTATTGTACGGTTGGAGAATAATTTTGATTTTTAAAGTTTACCCGTTTTCTACATCAATCGCCCGCAGGCTGGAAGCCTGGGGCTATCGGAACAAAGCCCACCTGCGTGGGCTTAAATGAATTAGTCCACGAAGGTGGACTTTGTAACTGTAGCCGCACCCTTCGAGGGTGACGGCGATTAAGGAGACATAACAAAACATCAAAAATGCACCTAAAAATCCTCTACCGAGGTTCCCTCATCAGCTGTAACTACGGATGCGAATATTGTCCCTTCGCCAAACGTCAACAATCAGCAGCAGAATTAAATTTAGACAAACAACAGTTACAACGTTTCGTAGATTGGATTATCCAACATCCCCAGCATCAATTTTCGATTTTATTTACTCCTTGGGGTGAAGCTCTCATCCACAAGCACTATCAACAAGCTTTAGCTCAGTTAACCCAAATGTCTCACGTTAATAAAGTCGCTATCCAAACCAATCTTTCCTGTAATTTGGATTGGGTGGAAGATTGCAACAAGGAAAGTTTAGCGTTATGGGCTACTTTTCATCCCGAATGGGTATCCCGTCAAAGTTATGTTTCCCAATGTCTGGAATTGGATAAACGTAAAGTTCGTTTTAGTGCCGGTGTTGTCGGTTTTCCCCAGTACAAAAACGAAATAGCAGCTTTACGTCAGGAATTACCCTCTCACGTTTATCTATGGATTAATGCTGTGAAAAAACAACTTTCTCAATTATCACCAGAAGACAGAAATTTCTTTGAATCCATCGATCCACTTTATCACCTCAACACCCATCATTATCCCAGCCTCGGACGCTCCTGTCGTGCTGGTAAATCCATGATTTCCGTTGACGGTGAAGGTACCATGAGGAGATGTCATTTTATTAAACAGCCCATTGGTAATATTTATCACCAAGATTGGGAGCAAGTATTACAAGAACGTGACTGTAGTAACCAAACCTGTCACTGTCATATCGGTTACGTGCATCTCGATTATTTGGAATTAGATAAAGTCTTTGGTGACAGGATATTGGAGAGGATACCGAACCTCACCCCGCCCTCCGGGCACCCCTCTCCTTATTAAGGAGAGGGGAAAGAGGATAAGACTTAAAGCATTTCTCTCATAATAGGGAGAGGAGAAAAGAATAAGATTTAAGCCTTTCTCCTTAATAAGGAGAGAGGTACTCTACGAGAAAACGCTCCGCGTTCATGGAGAGAGGTCAAAACTATTGCTATAACAGTAAATATCTACCCAGAGGAAAAATCATGGCTGAGTATAGAAGAGTAGAATATCGCATTGGGAAAGACGGTAAAATCACTGAAACAGTCATCGGCGCTTCCGGTGCTGGCTGTACCGAAACCACTTCCGGAATAGAAGACGCTTTAGGTAAAGTTGAATCTCAAGAATTGCTCCCCGAATATTACGAAGGGGAAGAAAACATTACTTCAACGGAAAATCAATCTTTGAAAAATAAAAACGGATAAGGTTAAAGGTTAAAGCTTAAAAGTCAAAAGTAGAAATCGATTGTTAATTGTTCAATGTTAATTGATAATTGTCTACCCCCTCTCCCCCCTCTAATCCAAAATGACAATTGTCTACACATCATTAATATTCATCTTTATCCTAGTCGCAACCGTTGCGTTTCTACGGTTTCTCCTTGCACGTATTTACGCTACAGGAAATCGCAATGACGAATTACTCTTACAATTAATGCGTGAAAATAAAATCCTTAATTGGAATCAGTTGCAACAAAAATCCGGCTTAAGTAATTCTGCCATGTGGAAATTGCGAGACTCTGACGGGACTTCGTTGACTTTGGAACAACTGAAAACAACTGCGAACGCGCTCAATATGCCGCTAGGAAATTTTCTCTATAAATTGGGAATTCTTCCACCACATCCAGAATTAGAAAGTAAACGTCGAGAATGTTTGCAATTACAGCAGCAGATAGAAAAGTTGAATCAAGAAAAAGAAACTTTGCGAAAAGATGGTTTGCGATTGCATTCCGAATTACAACAGCAGCAACTTGAATTAACCCAGGAATTTCGGAAATCAACATTTGAAAAACTGCAAACCCTGCTTGTCAATTATCCCAGCATTCATCAAATGGTAAACGTAAAACCAGAATTACCAGCAAAAAATTTGCTCTCAGGCTTCACTCCCCTCGACAACCTGTTAAAAGAATGGGATTACCAACCCATCGGAAAACCTTGGCAACAAGTTGAATACAATCCCCAAATCCATCAACCAGATACCGGAGATATTCAACAAGGAGAAAAAGTTTACATCCGTTTTATAGGATATCAACATCAAGGTAACATCCTTTCCCCCGCTAAAGTTAGTCGTACACTTCCAGGTGGAAGACAAGGAGACAAGGAAAAATAAATCTCAGCGTTCCTTTGCGTTTCCCTCCGTATTCCTCTGCGTTAAAAAATATAACTCCTAATTCCTAACTCCTCACTCTTCACTGATAACTGTTCACTGCTCACTGCTCACTGATTTATGATTGTCATCGATTTCGGAACCAGCAATACCATTGTTTGTACCACCGACACTATTACTCAACAACCGCGTACACTAAAATTCGACTTTCTTTCACGTCGCTTTAACGAGGTAAGCGTGATTCCTTCGCAAGTATTCGTCAAATCGCCAAATAATTTGATTTTTGGCGAACCTGTACGCTCTCAAAGATTGAGTTTTAGTCAACCACAGCGGTATTTTCAAGCATTTAAACGGGATTTAGCGGCGGATTTTGTTCCCCCTCCCCGCGTTTTGGATGATGTTAATTACAGTGCTGAAGCGATATCGGAACTGTTTTTAAAAGAAATTTGGAGTCACGTAAAACAACAATTGGAACCCAGTCGAGTTATTTTTACCGTTCCCGTGGGTGCTTTTGAACGATATTTGCATTGGTTTAACGGTTTGGGTGAAAAGCTGGATATTCCCCAATTGCAAATCGTTGATGAATCCACAGCAGCAGCTTTGGGTTATGCTGTCAAACGCCCCGGCAGCTTGGTTTTGGTGGTGGATTTCGGTGGTGGAACTTTGGATTTAAGTTTAGTTCGTACCGTCAAAAGTAATTCTCAATCTTCATCTGTACGTGCGGAAGTAATTGCGAAATCTGATGCTTTTGTCGGTGGAATTGATATTGATAATTGGATTGTAGAAGATTATCTGAGAAAAACAAATTCGAGTCGGGAAGAAGTGGGGGAAGTTGGCTATCAGAATTTGTTGGAAATTGCCGAAAGATTGAAAATGAAGCTTTCCACGGATAATGAAGCGAAGGAATCCTGGTTTGACGATGAGAATTTTATGTCTCACGAATTGCAGTTAAACTCGGATGAATTAGCGGATATTTTAGAAAATCGTCAGTTATTAGAGCAACTGCGACAGACATTAGATGAAGTGTTGGCGATCGCCTTGAGTAAAGGAATCGGCAAAGCGGATATAGAAAAGGTTTTATTAGTGGGAGGTAGCTGTCAAATTCAAGCAGTACAGCAATTGATTATTTCTTATTTTGGCAGACAGAAAGTTAAATTAGACAAACCGTTTGAAGCAGTAGCTCACGGTGGTTTGGCTTTAAACGAAATGGTAGAAATCGACGATTATTTGCGTCATAGCTATGCAATTCGGTTGTGGGAACCCCATAGTAAAAAATATTCCTACATGACATTGATTGAAAAGGGAACGAATTATTTAGGGGATAACGATAAAAAAGCCAGAATTGACGAACCATTGATATTACAAGCAGCCATAGAAGGACAAAAAGAGATTCGTTTGGATATTGGTGAAATTGCGGAAATGTCCCAAGCTGAAGTTACTTATGATGCCCAAGGAAGAATGACAAGCAGTCATTTAGTGAAACAGGAAACCTATCGTTCTTTAGATACTCAACATCAACAAGTTTGTATCGCCCATTTAGAGCCACCCGGAGAATTGGGAATCGATAGAGTTTCCGTAAAATTTGGCGTTAACGAGCAGAGGATGTTGGTTGCTACCGTGAAGGATTTATTGACAGGGAAAGCGTTGGTAGTGAGAGAGGCGATCGCTAAATTGAAATGATTTGAATTTTCAATATAAATACTAGAAAATAAATCAAAGTTTGAAAATAAATCACTAAATTATAACCGTGAAAATCCTAGTCCTATTTATAGGACTTTCGCTATTAGCCTGGGGTTTGCAACCCCAGGTGGATGTGAACCCAGTCGAATAATTTGTAATAATTTAAACTTTGTAATTTTATTAAACTGCAGAGACGCGGAGAGCGCTGAGATAAGAGATTTAAGAGAATTTTTTTAATAAAGAGGTAAATATTATGTCGGAGAATCAACCTAGACAATATGATGCAGTGCTTGGTGGTGGGAGTCAAGCGCCGGTTGATGGTGTGGTTTTGGGTGGGATTGAAGGTGTTAAAAGACGTTGGGAAACAGCGAATATTCAACAGAAGATTGTTGCACTTTCAGAAGCATTGAAATATGGGGATGCTGGTTTAGATTTTGTGATTCAAATTTGGCAAAATGAATTAGGACAAATTAGTTATGTTGCTTATTCATTATTACGTCAGAAAGAAGAAGCAAAAGTTAAACAAGTTTTGCAAGAATATAATCCTTGGTTAAAGATAGGATGTGTTCATACTTTGCAAGATATTAACACTAGATGTATCGCTATTCATTCAAATGGAAAAGTATTTTTTGATGGCTCAAACTCGATAAATACTTTTGATTTACATACAGGGGAAGTTGAAGCAACTTCTATGAGTTATGTAAGCTTCGGAAATATTTTGATAAGCCCAATTAAAAAAAATATTATTACTAGGGGTGGTACATCTTGCTTCGATAGTGGAATCAAAATATGGGATTCGCAAACTAACGAGCGTCTATTATTTTTAGATGAAAATTCAGAAAATGTCTTTTCCTTAGCAATAAGTCCAGATGAAAGTAAACTTTTTTGTGGTGTTAATTATCCAGGTACTGGAATTAGTGTCTGGAATCTAGAAACAGCTAAATATATTAAAACACTTCCCGGACATTCTAATCATGCAGTTCAAGCATTAGCAATTACTCCAGATGGAGAAACTATTATTAGTGGTGCGAATGACGGCAATGTTAAGGCTTTGAATGTAGAAACGGGTAAATTAATATTTTCATTAAAAAAACAAAGACATTCTAAAGGTGTTGAGTCAGTAGCTATTAGCCCAGATGGAAGAACAATAGTTAGCGGTAGTAAAGACAAAACAATCAAAGTTTGTAATTTAGAAAATAAAAAAATTATAAATACATTAGAAGGGCATAAAGGTTGGGTTTACTGTGTTGCTATCAGCCCTGACGGAAGCACTATTGTTAGTTGTAGCAGAGACAAAACAATTAGAATATGGGATTTGTATACAGGAGAATGTATACGTATTCTTGAAGGACATACAGATTGGGTTTATTGTATAGCAATTAGTCCCGATGGTAAAACTCTCGTTAGCTGTAGTAGAGATAAAACAGTTAAAATCTGGGGTTAAAAATATTAAAATAATTATCCCAAAAAATCAACTCACCGCAAAACCCGTATACTGTCGCAACTTAGGATGGCGAAACCCTAAAATAATATCTTCTTTCGGAATACCTGCTTCCATTAAATCGGTTGCGACTCCTTCTTCAGTATCATCGAACTGAATCCAAATTTTATTATCAATTAAATCCAAATGAATGGGTGTTGTATGTAAATACTTGTCCCCATTCCAACCAATATCTAATATTTAATAGCGCCCGTTTTCGTCGTCAAATACCACTTGAGAATCATAATTTTCGGGAATCGAAGCACGATATTCACCTTGTGCTGTTAATACCTTTTTGATAATCTCTTGGTATTTTAATTTGGTATCCATTGAGTAATTTCCTCTTTTTCTTCATTAAATATAATGAGTTTAATAATTACTAAATCAAGAATAATCATCTTATCTTTTCTCTTACTTCCCTCTGCTTAACAAGGAGAGGGATTGAGGGTGAGGTTATACATTGAATTATCTATAAAATGTAATACTTCCTTCCACAACTGGGAACACTAACAATAGTGAACTGGTAAAAATACAATGTCAGACAATCAACCTAGAGAATACGATGCGGTGCTTGGTGGTGATAGTCAAGCTCCCGTTGATGGTGTGGTTTTGGGAGGGATTGAAGGTGTTAAACGAAGGTTAAAGAATCCTGATGTTAAAGCAAGAATTGCAGGATTATATCAAGCGTTAAATTATGGTGATGCTGGATTAGATTTAGTAATTAAAGCTTTGCGAAATGAAAAAAATCTAATTAGAGCAACAGCTTATATAATACTGAAACAAAGAAAAGAAGAAATTGCAATCAAAACGTTACAAGGATGTAGTGATTATCATTTTTTTTATTGTATTTCAACTCTTGAAGAGCATGAATCTAGAGTTCATTCAGTTTGCATAACTCCTGATGGACAAACTCTTATTAGCGGTAATCCACACAGGATTATCAGTTGGGAATGGAAAACGAATAAATCTGTGAAGACTATAGTAACTAAGAAAGATATCGCCTTTTATGAAAATGATTTCATCAGATTTATATGTATTAATCCTGCCAGAAAAACTCTTTTTATACGTAGTATATTTGGTATCATTAAAGAATTAAACTGGCAAAACCCAAATTATGACAATATTTCAAATATTAAAAATATGACGCGATATCATGCTCTAATTTTTGATGAAACTGGTAATATTGCATTTATTAATATAAAGAGTAGCATTCAAGTATGGGATTGCTTTAATCAGAAATGTCAAGGTGAGTTAAGAGCAAATTTACAGCCTATTTTTTCTCTAGCTATGAATGGAAAAACTTTATTTGGCGGTAGCGGAGATAATACGATAAAAATCTGGAATTGGCAAAAAGAACAACTAATTAGTACTTTAGAAGGACATTCATATTGGGTTACATCTTTATGCATCTCCCCAGATGGAAAAACATTATTCAGCGGTAGCGGAGATAATACAATTAAAATCTGGAATTGGCAGAAAGCAGAACTAATACGAACTTTAGAAGGACATTCTTTAGGAGTTAACTCCCTTGCAATTAGCCCAGATGGAAAAACTTTAATCAGCGCTAGTAACGACACAACAATCAAAGTTTGGAATTGGAGAACTGGAAAACTTCAAACTACATTAACAGGACATTCAGCAGAAGTAAATTCAATCGTCTTAAGTCCAGATGGTAAATATTTGTTCAGCGGAAGTAGTGATAAAACCGTCAAAGTTTGGGGATTAAAAGAGTAAAAAAATCCATCCGTTATCCAAAACCAACACATTCGTTATTCACCAAAAATCCATCCGTTGCCAAAATCCATCCGTTACCAAAATCCATCCGTTACCAAAATCCATCCGTTATCCAAAACCAACCCATTCGTTACTCACCGAAAAAGCATCCGTTGCCTAACTCCACCTAGCCACAACAACCCTAACCGTACCATCTTCCATAACCTCATCTTCCTCCACCGTAAACCCCTGCTCCTGTGCCGAAGCCATCAAACTATAATAACCGTAACGCTGCATCACTTTACCCAACCATTGTTGATTGTATCTACCGCGATCAAATTCAGATATAATCGCTTGATATTGTCCATCTTCCTGTAATTTAAAACCAATATCATTACTATAAGAGCCAACATATTTACGTCGAATAATCACCTCAGCAGTTTCCGCTCGCACATCACCTTGATAACCATATAAACTTTCTGCCGTTTCGTGAACTTCAATATTTTTAAACCCCACATCAGCCAAAGCTTTAACTAATGCATCTCTATCTTTTATTTGAGTTTTTATAGCTGTGAAATGTGACATATTTTTTATTGATTATTGAATGATTTATTGATTAGTTTGTAGTTGCGCTTTAGCGCTTTACATTTGCAGCGCTAAGAGGATGTTTGAAAAGTATAGTTTTTATCCTAAGTCTCGGATGATCCCCCCTTCCCCCCTTGAAAAGGGGGGTTAAAGTCCCCCTTTTTAAGGGAGATTTAGGGGGATGTAAAGATTTGTGATTTTATTTATAACTTTCCAAGCATCCTCTAAAGCGCAACTACGAACGAACTTAAACCCAACTCCCTACAACAACCCTCACGGTACCATCTGACAAAACTTCCTCTTCCTCTACATTAAAACCCTGCTCCGCAACAGTAGCCATCAGAGTTTTATGAGCATACTTTTGAGTAATTGAATTCACAAATTGCTTTTGATTAATCTTCGCACCCCAAAAGTCAGCTACGATTTCATAATTTTCACCTTGACGACGAAAACCCAAATCGTAACCATTATTTTGCCGAATTACATATTCAGCTTGAGTGCGATTAGCGGAGCTAAACGCCTTCGGCGTAACGCCATGATATCCTCGCACCTGAGTATTGCATTCAACTTGATAGCCTAACTCCTGCAATACCTGATGTAAAATTTCACCGTGCTTAATTTGAACCTTGATACTTGTAAAGTGAGACATGATTAATTTGGTAATTGGTAATTGGGCATTGGGCATGGGGCATTGGAAATAGATATTCCTAACTCCTAACTCCTAACTTTTTCTCCCCCCTCTACCCCCTCTACCCCTTCTCCCCCCTCCCTTGTTAATCTCAATCGACTTCCAAAGGAGAAATCCCTCCGGAGCTATACTGTTTCAATTCTTCTACTAACTGCACATCATTTGATGCACTCCTCGCTCCTGCTTGAGCAGCCCATTGTTTTAATGCATCAATTTGCTCTTTTGCAATAGAAGCCAAAGGTACGGTAACTTCTATAGCTCTAAGAATATCTTCTGTAATAAAGTCCCGGCGATGTCCGTTAAGTTTACTAGAAAATGCATTGTGCATTGCTTCAATTATTACTTGTTCTATCTCCGCACCACTAAAATTTTCTGTTCTACTTGCTAATAAAGTTAAATCAAAATCTCGCACTCGGTTGGGACGTAATTTCTGAATATGAACTTTTAAAATGTCTTGTCTTTCGGCTTCGGTGGGTAAATTCAAGAAGAATATTTCGTCAAATCTTCCTTTCCTTAACAATTCTGCTGGCAATATTTGCACGTTATTCGCGGTTGCAACAATAAATACTGGACTAGTTTTCTCCTGCATCCAAGTTATCAAGCTACCAAATACCCGTCGCGATGTACCGGAATCTCCATCAACACCGCTACTAATATTTCCGAATGCTTTATCTATCTCATCCATCCATAAGACGCATGGTGCCATTGCTTCGGTAAGCTGAATCATTTGACGCACCCGGCTTTCACTTTCCCCGACAATTCCGCCAAATAAACGCCCGGTATCGAGTCTTAATAACGGTAATCGCCATTCGTGAGCAATGGTTTTTGCACTCAAAGATTTACCAGTACCTTGAATTCCTACAAGTAATGCTCCTTTAGGATTGGGAATTCCATACCGTCTCGCTTCTTCGGTGAAAGCATCTTGACGCAACTGCACCCATTGTTTAAGTTGATCTAATCCTCCCACTCTTTTCAAAGATTCGGAAGGTGTGAAAAATTCTAAGATTCCGGTTTGGCGAATAGTTTGTTTTTTCTCTGCTAAAACACCACTAATATCAGATTCATTAACCTGCTGTTTTGCTGCCAAAGCTTTCGCCAAAACTCGCTGAATCCGGCTCCGACTCAATCCTTGACAGGCTTTTACTAATTGCTCTCGCGCCAAACCTGCTAATTTCAGCTTTTCGGGTACCACCAACTGCTCGACTAAATAATTAATTTGCTCTACATCGGGTAAAGGAAAATCAACAACCGTAACTTCCTCTTTTAATTCTTCAGGTATTTCTAAAGTATGGCTGGTAAGAATAATCGACTTGCGACTGCGCTTCAATTCTCTGGCTAAATTTCGCAACTCCCGCACAATCGGCGCACTTTTTTCCGTAGTCAGATTTTTCATATAGGGGTGCAAATCCCGCAACACGAATATTATCGATTTTTGGGTGTCGGTTTTACCAATGCGAGCCAGCGCTGGCATCACAGAGCCTTTATCCGCACCGTTATCGCTCCAACCCCGCACGACATCCCAATACAATACCTGACGCGCTGGTTGCGACAGCGCAGCAACCTTAAATAAAACCTCTTCTAAAGGCTCTTCTTCCACGGCAACCATATATAGTAGAGGATACCGCGCTCGAATCATCAAATCTATTTGCTCGACAAGCTCAAAGTTAGGAATTTCCTTACTTTCTGCTGATTGTTTTTCAGGAAAATTAGTCATCACACCCTTACCCAGACTTGGTGAAAACGCTATCGCAGAACATATGTACTTATTAGTTCAGTTTATTCGGTTTCTAGGAAATTGCCAATAGCTTTCCCAAGCAAATTTTATATTTTCTCGAAAGTTTCACAAAAACACCATAAGCTTTCACTTGCTCTACACCAATGTTTACACTTTTACGTCATTATTCACGTTCATTAAATTATTCTACCCCCTCTCCCCCCTCTCTCCCTCTCCCCCCTCTCTCCCTACTTTCACCCATCATATTTATTGAAAACGAGTGGGTTTGAGTAATTTACCCCCAGCAATTGCCCGTGTTTATATGGATTTCGATTCAATACACAACGATGAAAGTGCTTCTGGTTAAGTAAAGCCACAGCTAGATTCAATGTTCTTTATTATTTCTTCACTAAATAAAAATAAGAATGACACATACTAATCTAGTTGAAATCCACTATGTGCGCTTATATTGTGTATAGACACAAGAACTTCCTCTTATTTGCAACAAATACAATAGCATTTTGGACATTTAGCTATCATTTCAAAGCTTTCAGTTTCATATTGGAGTTATATCAAATATATTTTTTGCTCGCACCAATATGATGATTGATGCAAAGTTTAATCTGTTTTTACCTGAATAATAAAACCAATTTATCAAATCTAAAATAATCAAAACATGAAAACAATCATTGACGAATCACAATTAAAATCCTCTGTTGACGAATCACTATTAAAATCCTCTGTTCCTTCAAGTTTATATACACCAAATTTATCGCTTTTCTACAACATAATTATTGGCACTCCCTTTAATGACTACATCCCTACCACTTTCTTAAACGATTTTGTAGTTGCTTTATCAGGAGACGATAGAATCCTCGGGAGTTTTGGCAACGATATTATTGTGGGAGGCACTGGTAAAGATACTGCTGACTATAGTAATCTAGGTCAGGCTGTTACCCTAGAAGCCGCAGGTGTTGTAAATAAAGGATTTTTTGGCAGAGATCAACTCTACGAAATCGAAACTATTATTGGCGCAAAGGGACAAGCTAACGCTATTGATGGTTCTACTGGGCAGAGTAGGACAACATCATTTAATGTTAACCTCGCAAAGCAAAGTCTGATTGTCAATGGTATCCCAGGGCTGGGTACAGCGAAATTCCAAGTTCAGAATTTTGTGAATGTCATTGGTACCTCACAAGGCGACACAATTTTCGGCGATAACTACAATAATGTTCTTGATGGTAGAGGAGGCAATGATACAGTTTTCGGACTCGGTGGAAACGATACCGTGCGCGGTGGTGCTGGTAATGATGTAATTGGTGGAGGAAATAAAGGCAATATCTTTATTTCTCGATTTAGCGACGGTAACGATATTGTAGAAGGGGGTAGTGGCAACGACTCTTTAATTGGTGGCACTGGCAAGGATGTTTTAGATGGTGGTAGTGGATTTGATACGGCTGACTATACTCATCTAGGTAGAGCAATTACCTTGGAAGCTGCCGGGATTGTCAATAAGGGCTTTGCGGGTACAGACCAAATTCTCAACATAGAAAAGATTGTTGGAGCTAAAGGAAGAGCTAACGCTATTGATGGTTCTACTGGTAAGAGTACGACAACATCATTTAATGTTAACCTTGCCAAGGAAAGTCTAGTTGTTAACGGTATTCCAGGCATTGGTTCGGCAAAATTCCAAGTTCAGAACTTTGTTGATGTTACTGGTACCTCACAAGCTGACAGCATTGTTGGTAACAGCAAAAATAATATCCTTGAAGGTGGAAGAGGAAACGATAACATTTCCGGCTTAGCTGGTAAAGACACTCTAATTGGTGTTGATTCCAAGAGTTTCAATCCAGGCAGATACGAGGTAGATATTCTCACCGGGGGTACTGATGCAGATAAATTTGTCCTAGGAAATGAGAAAAGTGCTTTCTATACCGGAGGCGGTGGATTTTTCGGCTTGAATGACTTCGCTTTCATTACTGATTTTGAAGCGGGTGAAGATAAACTGCAACTGAAAAAATCCGAGAGCTATATCTTTGGAAGAAACTTCATAGCTGTCAGCAACTACTTCAAACCTTATCCTCTTCCATACGAAGCAGCCAGCGATGAATTATTGACTGGTGGAAAGACATCGCTCAATAATGATTTAGATTCTTCTGTAGCAGACAGCGCTGTTAATGACATAATTAAAAACAATGGTATTTCCAGTACATTAAGTCTTGGTGCTGAAACACAAGTTGCACAAAACAGCCTTGAATCATCTCTGTTTATTCCTTTCCCCAGTTTTGATATAGTTGCAGTCGTAGCCGACAACTATAGCTATAGCGATATCCACTTTGTCTAAAATAGATAAGCTCCTTTCAATAAATACATTCAAATCCACAGTTTTCGGGCTGTGGATTTGATGCTTTCTACAAAGAAATCGGCAATGCCCAATTGAAATATGAATTTTAGGACTTACGCAATTGTCACAAGACTTGGATGGTGCGTGACATCACAAGTCTTATTATTACGTTGAAAATTGATCTAAATGTCACAGCACCCTACAGTAAAATGTGCCAGATGCGTAAGTCCTATTATATTTACTAGTGGTTCGCCAAGCGAACTTTGCTGGGTTTAGCGTGGAAATAAAAAGTTTTTTCTCCCCCTGCTCCCTCCGCTTCCCCTGCTCCCCCTGCCTGCCCTTACCCGGCAATTGTGGCTTGCCAGAGTACTAGCCCCCTAAATCTCCCTTCATTGGTTCTATTTAAAATACATTTCTCCCCCAAAATTGGGGGTTGGGGGGCAAATCATACTTGCGATCGGCAACGCCAAGAAATTAATATCAAAGGTAATCTTTTACCAGGAAGGGAGTAGTTTTAATCTAACGAATACGTATCCAAACACTACCACCAAACCCACCGGTTTTTCTCACGGCTCTGAGTCGATTGGGGGAAAGAACTTTCAAGGTAATCTCACCAGCCAAATTATTTCTACCTTTGGGAACATCTACCCATTTACCAGCAATTTGTTTGCCTTGAATTTGACCGTGAAAAATATTACTCCAAGTAGCTCCTTGATTCGGACTTTCGCCGAACCACCAAAGTTCATTACCAATCTGTTTGAGATAGTAAGTTCCTCCATCCGAAGCACGCCAGCGTCCGCTTAAGTTTACAGTTCGACGAGCAATTAGTTTTGGCGATTTGATTTGACGCGACTTAATTTCAGATGCTTCTAAATTTGAAGGCGAACCAATTGTTATTGTGTTATTTGTTTGAATCGCATTATTCGATGCTTGAGCTTTTCCTACAGGAATAAATAGAGTTGCAGCGATAATCGTACCAAAAGCTATCTCTGCGATAAAACGGGATGGTTGTTGATGATTTTTCATGATTATTCTCTCTGATGTAAATAATGTAAGAAATTGTTCTTTTTGTTTTGTGACTTGTGCCATCGATATGACAAGGCTTTAACCGGACATCATATCCCTCCTTTTACTAAATTTCATTTATCTCAAATCTTGCGCCATTGTTGTTAAGCCCAAACACCGCCTTGTAAGCCGGAGGCTTTCTCGCAGAGAAATCAATTTCAAGGCTGATATACAAAGTACGTTAAAACGCACTAAACTCCTTACCCAGTCTGATTTATCAGACTTTGTTTTTAAGCCTGGGAATTTATTCTAAGGTGGTTTTAAAGACTAGTTGAGAATGCTGGTGTTCGGTTCGATTTATGCAAAGTTATCAAACACAAAGTTACCTACATCTTGCCCTACGGTTACTCCGTCTATATTGGCTGCGTTAATATGAACGCCACCAAAAAGACGACTATCGGCATTTTCATAAGCAGCTTGGGAAAAGCTACCGTATGAACGAGAAACCCCCGGTAATTCTTGAGAAGGAATCTCAAAACTAGTTTCGTCGCCAAAAAAGCGAGCCAAAATTGTACTTGCTGCGCCACCAAAAACAGAATGTCCGGATATGTAATCGGGGAATGGGGGAGTATCTAGTAAGGGTTCCCAAGTTGGATCGGCGATAGTATTAGGATGGTTATCTTTATCTGCTTCTCGAATCGCAGTTATGGGACGAATTTCATCGTATACATATTTCGCATCCCATGCTGTAATACCTGCATCCGCTAATCCAGTATTAAGCACTGCAAATAACTCGGCATTCTGCTCTAAACTATTACCTTTGTCCAATGCAACTTCTTGAGCAATTTGATTCCATTGCCCTGGGGGCTTAAATGAATCACTGCGATCGTATGCCCAAAATTGTGCTATTTCTGTTTGCTCTGCATTACGAACGGTACTATTTTCTGCCCCTAATTCTTGGACTTGATTAAGCTGTTGGGCATAAAAGGGACTATTATATTGTGGGAATGTAAACGGACGAAATTGATTGCCGCTTTCTAAAACAAATGGAGTCACCAATCCCCAATTCGGTAATAGTGCTTCGTCTATATCACCTTCTTTGCTATTTGTCGTTTCACCATCCCTGTAGGTGAATTGCCAATCCCCTATACCATTTCCTGGTGTAAAGGGTACTTGTGCCGTATTATAGCCATCGGTAGCTCTTTGGTTGACTATTAAATCGGCAGCTTGCTGTCCTATATTTATACCATTTGTCTTGGCTTCACTATCGGGAATTGCTTGGAGAAATTGATTTAGGAAACCTTCAATTGTAGATTTTTGTGTGGGAAACAATTTGATTAATGCTTGAGAAGCGGCTCCCACTACCGCAGCTTCGTCAGATGTAGTTGGAGCTGCTAAGACTGCATCATAAATAGCTTTGTGAACAATTGCTTGATTCCGTGCAGCAATAGGAGGTGGAGTTCCATCAGCGGGATTTTTTCCAGTGGCTTGGATGGTATTTAAAAGAATTGAATTCCATTGGATAACTGCGTCACCTTGAGTAATTAATGTACTGCTTCGGTTGTCACTTACATCAATATCAGTAATGTTATTAGCTGGTTCCACTTCTGCAAACAGATAGTATAAACCTGGTGAAACAACGCTTGCTGTACGAAAATCCGAACCAGCAAAATCTACGATCAAAGTCCGAGATTCTCCAGGAGCTAAGAAAATATTGTTTTGTTTGAGAGTACCTAAAAGTTCATCGGTTCCTTTGAGTAAATCATTTTGATCTGTACTTACATCGTCTAATTTGTTGAGATTTTTTAAATCTAATTCGTTGTCGGTAGAAGCATAAAGTTTGAGGTTTAAAGGACCATTAAAATTGGTATTCCCTTGATTTGTAATCGTAACTTCTACCTTACCTTGTTCGTCCGGAAAAATTGTCGGTGTTTGAATTACTTCACCAAAATCAACGGCTAAATTTGCAAATTTCATCAGTATTTCCTCTTTTTTATCATGTTTTGGTTTATTTGATTAGCTATTAATCTCCAGGTTTATATGCATTAATTAATCTTGTTTTCAAGTAATAATTAATACTGGTTCTGATTATCTTAGGAATGACCGCAACTGGCATATTTTTCTTGTAGGGTGCTGTGACATTTTGACTGATTATCAACGTAGTAATAAGGTTTGTAGTGTCACGCACCACCCAAGCTTTGTGACAATTGCGGCCATTCCTGTATCTATCATTTATTACTTGAAAACTATATTCAAATGCTTGCAATGTCCTATCGTCTAATAGCTAATTACAAGATTAAACAAAAACAAATTGAGTACTATCATGAAAACTCAGAGTATCAGCAGATATTCCTTCAACAACACCAATTAATTCGGGTGTATTCTGCCCTTCGTCAAGAAATATTCCCGTACCGTAAGTACCATCTATAGGAGATGTACCTAAAGAATACATACTTTCCGAACCTGCTAATTGAATCTTATCTACGCCACGAATCACCGTGTCACCTACAAAGCCAAAATCTTTGATTAAAGCGTAACCTTGAGTACCATTATTATTAATATTGCCATCATCGTAGAGAACCACATCCTCAACTGTGCCGTCGGTACCGTCAGATTGCCTAGTCTTGGCTTCCGCAAGTCCCAATACGAAGGTATCGTTACCTCTACCACCAGTTAAGGTATCTCTTTCACCAGTACCAAATCCAAATTGCTGAGGAGCAAAGAAAACAGTATCAGTACCAATTAACTTATCTTGCCCTCTTCCACCAGAGAGTAAATCGTTGCCTTGCCCGCCAGTCAGTTCATCTTTTCCTCTGTTTCCTTTCAGATTGTCGTTCCCTTTACCGCCAAAAACTAAGTCGTCACCACCTCCAGCAATCAAGGTATCATTACCACTGGCAGTTGAAAATGGTTCTCCCGCAAAACTATCACCATAAAGAGTGTCTTTTCCTTGATTCCCAAAAATTAAGTCGTTACCATCTCCACCTTCTAAAACGTCATCTCCTCTTTCTCCGCGAAGCTCATCTTCACCGTTTTGACCAAAAATTCGGTCATTTCCCTTGCCACCTTTGAGGGTATCATTATCATTTCCACCAGAAAGTAAGTCATTTCCAGTTCCACCGAAAAGCTTATCCTCTCCGTTTTGACCAAAAATATTGTCGTTTCCCTCACCGCCTTTGAGGGTATCATTGCCAATTCCGGTTAAGTCTAAATTTTCACTAAAACTAGCATCGCCGAAAATAAGGTCATTTCCTGCATTTCCATCGATAAAATCGTTTTCGCTGCCTCCACTAATAGCGTCATTTCCATCGTTACCAAAGATTGTGTCATTACCAGCAAGACCAAGAATTTGGTCATCTGCGGGTGTACCATTTAGTATGTCTGGGCTAGGACTTCCTATTTTAATTCCTGAATTAAAACGCGAAACGTTACTTTGAGATGATGTAGATGCTTCTGGAAAATCCCTTGCTTCAGATGTTGCGATCTGATTTGTACTTGCTTCTGGAGAATTCCCTGGTTGAGCTTGTGATATTTGATTTGTAGTTGTTTCTAAAGCCTGAGATTTTGGTTGCTGAGATTCTAATTCTAATTTCTGTAAGTTTCTTATTTGAGCTTGTTCTTGTGAAGTTAATTCGGTTTCAAGAAGTCTTAGTTCTTCTGATTGAATTTGCCGTAGTTTATCTAATTGCAAATCTACTGTTTCTATTAGTTTTGGTTCAAAAATCGCTTCCTGTCGCACATTTGCTTGATTTGCCGCTCTTTCGGCGATTACTTCAAGCTTTAATTCTTGTTCTACTGTTAAATTCTCTTCCATTGTTTTTTCCTCATTTAATAACTATGTAATTGTCGATTTACAATCATGAAATTGCAACGATGGGAATTAAAAGGTTGGGGAATTTTTTGGATTTATTCTAACTAGGTATAAGCCTAGTTTATAGCACTTACAAGTAATAAATTGTCCCACCATCAGTGTTGCCAAACCTCAGCAACAATGCTATACGTCTAGGTTTTTTCTGGAATATTTGTAAAACGGTGGAACAATTTATTTATTGGATCTCTTTAAGATGATGATGACAATTTTTAAGGAATTCTAACTCTACTTGATATATCAAGAGTATATTGATTTGTGTCAAAACCAGATTTTCTAGCTAAATTACAGACAGGTTTAATTTCTCCACCGTTACCGACAAATCGACAAAAATCATCCCTACCATCTCTATTGACATCCTGCATCCATTGAGGAAGATTATCATAACCTCGATCTATTCCTTTAATTGAATTGAATCCGTATTTGTTGCTTGAAAATCCATTTCCTTGTGCTAGATGACAAGATAAAAATTCTTCTTTTCTACTACCAACAAATCTACAAAAATCTTGTTTACCATCTTGATTTACATCTCCCCACAATCTTGGTCTATTTTGATATCCTAAATCTGTATTTAGATTTTGGGATTGGGCAAAAGCACTTACAGGGAAGATAACACTCGAAATTGAAACTAAAGCTGTCGTTGTAAGTAAAGCAGCTTTCAAACTAATTTTGTGGCTACGTAAGTTCATCATGATTTATACCATTATATCGTTGAACTAATTCTCTATATTTCTGTTTGGGAGATACTCATGCAAAAAAAATCAATGAAAATTTTTTTGAATTAGGATATCTCATTGTTGAACTAAATCTGTATATTTCTGATTGAGAGATACTCATGCAATAAAAAATAAATTAGGCAATGCCCAACTTACAAATCTGAAAATTACTAAGTCTGCCGTGTACACACATCTCGTAAGATCCCCCTAAATCCCCCTTAACAAGGGGGACTTTAATGTAAATCCCGCCTTTTCAAGGGGGAAGTGGGGGGATCTAAAGGCTGTGAAACAAACTTGAAAACTTCTGTGTACACCATAAGTACTTAGACAGAATCAATTGTATATTTGTCATTGCGAGTGGAACGGAGTACAACGACGAAATCCTAGAGTTTTGCGATTGCTTCGCTGTCGCTCGCAATGACACAGATATTTTTGTCCAGCTACTTAGCCTTACTAAGGAGAGGGATTGAGGATGAGGTGTCACATCCAATTTCCCAGCAATACATAAGCTGCCCAATAATATGGCGCTCGATATTCTGGGTTTTTCAAAATATTCAGTTGGGCTTGTCGTAGGGCTTCTGCCTTAGAAATTCCTGGATTATTAGCTGAGGTTAATTGTTCGTAAAATTTACCAATCAGCTTTGCGGAAGCTTCGTCGTTGATGCGCCATAGAGTTGCTATGGTACTCCGCGCACCGGAGCGCACTGCGACACCAGCTAATCCCAATGCCGAATCAGCATCTCCTGCTGCGGTTTCACAGGCGCTAAGTACGAGTAGTTCTAAGGGGTTGTCGCGAGATATTTCCCCTACTTTTAAGATGCTGCTGAGTTGATTAACTTTGATTTTGCCATCCCATGTAAGAATAAAGGTTTCTGAGGCTGTGGAACCAAATTGACCGTGTGTTGCTAAGTGTACTATTGGAGATGAAACGGCAGGTACTCTGGTTTCAAAGGCTTTATTGGTGAATTTTTGGTTAAATAAAACTTTACTGGGCAGCTTTGATTTAATGGTTTCTACTTCTTGTTTCACGTAAGGTAGAGATGCAAAAGGAGGACGTTCTGCATTTAACCCTCCTACCAAAACTTCTAAATTTGCTTTTGTAAGGGCGCGGGGTGCTAATAATTGCAGTCCCGGTGTGAGGGCAATGCTATACTTTTCAACAAGAAAATTATTACCATCGTACAAAGCAGCCATCGGTATATTCCGTAAAACGCCATCTAAAACAAATACTAATGTTCTCACTTGTGCAGCAGCAACATCCGCAATTTCGGGACGAATCAGTAAGTCGTAAATTTTTTGCAGTTGAGGAAGCGCTAAATCGAAAGCTGTGGGTTGTTGCAAATCATCTCGTAAGTTAGATGCAAGCTGTTCAACTTGTTTGCGAGTTATAGGGGTTTTATAGTAGCGAAAATCTCGGTTATCTTTGTTTGGCGATTTTTGCTGAGATTGACTGGTAGATTTTGGTAAACTGGCAACAATCGCTAATTCATCTTCTAAGATAATTGGGTAAATTACTGCTGCGGTTCGATCTACATTGTCTATTTGTGTAGGTTCAGCTTTTAAACAAGGTTCGCGAAAAAAGTTATCTAGTTCAACTAATTGTAGGGCTTCAATTACATCCCGCGCTTTCTTGAAATTATCTTTTTGGTTGGATTTTACCAGCAGGCTTACCAATTGACGATGTATTGGTTCAACTTCATCGCGAAAAGAAAACTGCACATCTGGACTGGCTGAAGCTAAATCTGCTCGTAAAGATTTTATACTGCTGACGGCTTGTTGATAAATATCAATCGCTCTTTGTGTTTTACCTTGGGCTTTGAATATGCGTCCTAATTGCCACTGCGAACGATAGGCTATATCGGTGGCGTGTTCTTGTTGGGATAAATGTAGTGCTTGTTGAGTCAGTTTTTCAGCTTCTACCCATTGTTTATTTTGCTCGTAAATATTACCAAGAAGACGAGAAGCATTTGCCTGTAAGCGAGGATGGGATAAATTTTGTGCTTGTTGTAGAGCGATCGCTAGAATATCTGCTATTTCACGCAAGGATATTATATTTTTCTGTTTGGACATCTTGATCATTGCATGAGCTAGATGCAAGCGCGTTTCGATAGCATGGCGGTTGGGAGGTAATGAATTTATCTGCTGTTTTATCTGCGGTATCAGTTTTTGGGCTGCATCTATCTGTTTTGTATCAACTAACAAGCTAAGTTGATTGACTTGAGAATAAACTTTTAAATGTAACGAATCCGACGTGGCAGCTTGTTGATAATAATTTAGTACGGTTTGGGCTGCTTGAGAATCAATTGGATTATCTGTTGCTTTCTCCTGCATCAGTTGAGCGCGGAATATATTACCTAGAGCAAGCTGCGACAATGTAATTATCTCGGTTAAGTTCAACTGTTTGGCAATATCAAGACTGCGCTGTAAGACTAGCTGCGCTGGTTTTGGATTACCAACAACCCGCAAGGAGTTTCCTAAAGTATGTAAAGCAGTTGCGGTTTCCTCAGAGACAGAAATATCAGATAGAAGAGTTGTTAATTTTTCTGGATTATTCGTGGAACCGGATGGTAATTTTAAAGCTGTTTCAAGTAAAGTAATGGCGCGACGATAAAGACCTAAATTTTGTAATGCTTGGGCTTGATTAGTTTGACTGAGAAGCGTTTTTAATGGTTTATTTTGCTGGCTGTAAATAGCTGTAGCACTTTTCCAAGATTCGATAGCTGCATTTGCTTGTCCCCGTGCTAGTTGTAAACCACCTTGAATATCAAGGGCTTGTGCTAAAGCTAAATCTATTTGATTGTTAGAGTTATCAATATTTGTTAATAAATTAATTGCTGACACTATTGCATTCGTGGCATTATTCCATTCTCCTAATTGCTGATAGCAAAGCGATAAGTTGCTATAAGATAAAGCCTTACGAATCGAATTTGAAGAAGCATCATATTTTTGTATAGCTTGTTGTAACAGCTTCGCAGCTCGATCAAATTCACCTTTACTGTAGTGCGATCGCGCTTGCTGTTCGAGAAATAATCCCGATTGATTTTGAGTTTGGATAGGTGGAGATTTGCTTAAATATGGAATTTGAGCGAAACCAGGTAATGTAATGCATAAAAGTGCGCTTAATACCATCGGTGCAATAAATCGAAATAAACCTTTGTGGTGTCTTTTGGTAGATTTCATGATTAGTTAATAGTTAGTTTTCTTAACCTCACCCCCTTCCCCTCTCCTTGTTAAGGGAGAGGGGTGAAAGGAGAGGGGTGAGGTTGCGTATTTTTATCAGACTGAATGGAAAATCGCTATAGTTAGTTTTTTCTTCATTTTCCTGATTGTTAGCTGATTTATTGCTAATTGTTCAGTTGCAATGGGCAGAATTTTTCATCGCGAGAAAATTGCTATTTTGGGTTGCATTTTTAACGAGGATGATTTTACCGTCTTTAGTTCTTACCCAACCTTGTGCATCTACAATTTGCTTGATTTCCTGTTTCTGCTTCGGAGCTTGTCTGCTTCTTCTAACTGGGGGTTTTATTTCCCCTGCCAAAGTTACCAAAGATGTCCGATTTAGATTACCAGTTAAGGGTTTAAAGGGACTTGGTGGTAAACTGCCAGCCCCGGTAATTGTAAAACTGCTTTGAGCGTAACTTGGCGTTGAGCAAGTATCGGCGATTTCAGGATAAATTGGTATTGTTGGTAATTCTACTAAACCATTGTTGGGGTCACTCTGGGGTGTGATGATTTCTACAATACCGGCTAAATCAGGACTAGCTCCGGTGGCGGTAATATCACTAGTGCTATCGGATGGTCGATCTCGAAACTCTGTACCAAAGATACCTTGAGCGTCGATTCGTACATTACCACCACGGAAGTTTTCGGAGTTGGCGCTGATGTCGCTGTTTTCTCCAGCAATTAGGAAATCCGTCTTAATATTGATATTGCCACCGATAACTTGTTCGCCTTTTGCGTTGGTGAAGATGTTGCTGCGGCGATGTAGAATTAAATCTCGTGAGTTAATGTTAATTGTCGCCTGTTCTTTGCTGGAATCTGAACTTTGCGTACTGGCATTAAGTAAAGCGTTGTTATCTAAGTTGATAGAGCGAGCATTTAATGTTAAAACTCCTGCATTTCCTCTGCCTTGACTTTCTACAGTAATTTGAGCTTCATCATTTTTAACTTTTATAGCATCTGAATCAATAGTTAAATTTCCTGCATTGCCTGCACCAGAAGTACCAGAACTAACTTTTCCTCCATTTTCAACGAGCAAGTTATTAGTGGTAATTTTCAAGTTTCCACCTGTGCCCTTACTATTGGTTTCCGAAACTACCTTTGAATCATTTCTTACTTGTAAATTATTAGCATTAATATTTAAATCTCCTCCATCACCATTGTTGCTATTAGTGCTGGTACTAACAAATGCTCTATCTTCTACAAGCATTCTTTTAGTATTGATATTTAATTTCCCTGCATTCCCGATTGAGTTCTTTTCTGCTGTAGCAAATAAACCACTGAAATATGGCTGATTGTTATTATCGGGATTATTACCACCAAAACCAATTACTTGGATATCTTCGGCATTGATAGTTAAGTTTCCTCCATTGCCTTTACCAGATGTACCTGTAAATAAAAACGCCCCATCTTTAATTAACAAGGTATTAGTAACGATATTTAGTTCTCCGGCATTACTAATTAAGTTATCCTGGATTAAAATACTCAACTGACTGGGAGTTTTACCGTTATTACCCGTACCAATTACCTGTATTTCTTGGGCATCAATATCTAAATTTACCTTGTCACTAGATGTTGCTCCGGCATTTACTCGCGAGCCACCTTCAATTAGTAATTTGCCAGTCTTAATCGTCAATTGCCCTGCCAGTTTATTCTCACTCTCGACACCGGATATTAAACTCGCATCATCTTTGATTAATAATTCATTAGTTGTAATCTGCAAATCTCCTGCATTACCTTTACCATTATTACTAGCACTAACAAAAGCAAAATTTTCAACCTGCATCTTATTAGTATTAATAGTTAAAGAGCCTGAATTTCCTGTTGCTTCTTCATTCGCTACAACAAATAAACCACTGGTAAATTGATTTTCATTACCACCTCTACCTATAATTTTTATCGATTCGGTGGCATTAATTGTCATATCCCCTCCATTACCTTCACCAGATGTACCGGCAAAGATAAGTGCCCCACCTGCAACTTCTAAATTACTAGTATTAATATTCATGTTTCCAGTGTTTCCTGTAGAATTTTTTTTTGCAGAAACACTCAATTCACTAAAACTTTTACCATCATTACTAGTACCAAGAATTTGCACGTTGGAGGCATCAATATTTACATTTCCCCCGTTACCATTACCAAATACAGCAGCACTCACTATTCCTCCACCTTCAACTCTTAAGTCATTAGTTTTGATGTCAATATCTCCGCCGTTACCCGCACTCCAAGCATTAGCACCAATAGTAGCTCGATTATTTACTATGAACTGCGGAGCATTAATCCTTATATTCCCCGTATTTTCAGTACGATTTTTGCTAACGTTATTTGCATACAAACCGCTGGGAATAAAAGTATCATTTATGCCGTCAAAGTTAACAGATTCTTTGGCATTAATGACTATACTACCGCTTTTCTCTGTACCTGTTTGAGTTGACACAACTACGGAATTATCTGTAATAGTAAAATTTTTACTCGTTACCCGTATATCACCCGCACCATTTCCACTAGCATCAACTGCTGTATTTTGAGATAGTCGAATATCACCAAATTTTTCACCAATATTTGCTAATTTTTCAAAACCAAAACCAAAACCTTTTTCTATAGCTGCAATACTAACTAAACTTTCTCCTGTAACGCTACCTAATTCAATTCTTCCACTACTAGCTTTTAATGTTGCACCTTCAAGTAAAACATCACCACCTAACAAAGCTAATGTTTTATTTGCTGGTACTTCTAAGCCCGTTTTTGCTTCAATTACTCGTGGTATTTTTCTTTCAGGCTCACCTTTGCCTTTAAACTCAATTTTTCCGGGATTTTGAGCATATTGTAACCCTAAAGGAACGTTTACTGTTAATAAAGGTTTATTTTCGGGGTTTATAGCATTAAATTCGATATCACCATCAAACTTGATACTATCAGCAGTACTTCCCACAAAAGAACCACCAATATCCAATTTTGCATTCTCACCAAATACTATTCCATTGGGATTGATTAAAAACAAATTCGCCGTACCATTTGCTTTAATTAATCCATCAATGTCAGAAATCGACTTACCCGTAACCCGAGTAATAATGTTTTGAATGTCTGCCGCATTGTTAAAATGCGCTTCATTACCAGTAGGCACGGAAAACTCTTTAAAACTATGGAACAAATTGCCGTTACTCTTAGTTCCACCTTCAATAGTGCTGATATTTCCTTCTACTTTGACTTCGGAATTTTTGGGTAAAGTTTCATCACGAATAACTTGAGCAGATACTTTGTTTATGGAAGAAACTATGGCGCATAAACTCGCTATTGAGAAAATACACCAATTTAAGTTACTTAACTTTCTCATTCCATCCTGATTTGAAAGAGCAGGGGGAGCAGGGGAAGCGGGGGGGCAGGGGGAGAAAAAACTTTCATAGATGATGATAAAAAAAATGTTTTTCATTGGGACTGCTTCTGTATTTTTTCTTAATAAAAATTAACTTCACGGGTAAGATATGGTGTATTGTTTATTGTAGTAAAAAATTTAACATTTAATTCAAAAAGGACTATATTGCACGGAAAAATAAAAGCCATTTTCCTGCAATGAATCTCCTTGCTTATCAACAGAAATTAAAGGAATACCCCAATCAAAACGAGCGGAAAGATTATCGCCTTGCCGCCAACGCAAGCCAAGACCAACTGATGCTAGGGTATTAGTATCATTGATGTTTTCTGCACCCGAATTATTCCAAGTTGTACCAATGTCAATAAAAGGAGCTATTTGTAATAACCCATCGATTTGAGATGCTTTGATGATTGGTAATAGTACCTCCGCAGAAGCAAAAACACCGTTATCTCGGAGAAGAAAATTTTGCCGATATCCGCGAACGTTTTCTAAGCCACCCAAACTAAACTGCTCTGATGCTACAAGTCTTTCGGATGCCAGTTGCACGTTACCTTTAATTAACAACAAAGTATCGGGAGCTAACAATCGCGTCCACTGAGCTTCTCCCCGCCAAGCGAAGAAACGACTATCGGGAGCATCAGAATTAACGGTTGCATTCAAAGCATCAATTCCCAGACTAAACTCAGAGCGAGCAGTCACAATCTGGCGCTGGTTGCGCGACACCCATTCCTGGAAAAAGCGCAGTACAGAAATACGGGTATCTCCATCTTCATCAGCCCCTGGGGAAAGTTCGTTAAGTGAAATTCCTTGTTGAGATAACACCTCGGAAGATACTTCACTATTTCGTCGGGAAGCGGTAAAACCCAAAGCTAATTCTTCTGTGGGAGTTTGCACTAATGGCTGACGAAAGGTTAAATCGTAATTGCTCGAACCAGATTCGATATCTAGCCTGTTGAATGGACGCTCAATAATATCGCTCGATGTCTGGCTGTAATTAAAGCTCAGAGTTCCGTTACGAGAATTAACAGGCAAAGTATAGCCCGAATTAAAAGTGTTGCTACCATCAGTATTGCTATAAGCTAAATTTAAACCATCTCCCCATCCGAATAAATTAGCTTGATTGAGTTGAAGGCGACGACGAAAACTACCAACACTTGGCGAGCGATTGTTATCAACTCCTGTTGTAATCCCAAAGGAGGGAGCTTCTTTGACTTCAACAGATAATACATTTAAACCAGGGCGGGTTCCAGCAGATAATTCCGCCGATAAGCTGTCAATTAAGGGATTAATCTGCAATAATCGCAAGGATTCTAAGAGTTTTTCTTTATTTAAAGGCGCTTTGGTACCTCTAGCTATACGACTGCGAATATAACTAGATTTCAAGCGTTGATTACCAGCGATGCGAATCTCTTCTAATTTTCCTTCTACAACTACTATTTGAACTACACCATCCTCAATATCTTGCCCTACCGGAAGATAAGCTCCAGATGTAATATATTCGTTATCAATATAAAGTTGAATAATTGCCGACTTAGCTTGCGACAACTGTTCAAAAGTAATAGGTTTGTTGGTGAAAGGTTTAAGTATTGCAGCTAATTTTTCTTCGCTAAACACCGTGCTACCAACAACTTCAAATTTCTGAATAATTACAGTATCGGGAATGTCAGGTAGGGTTTGCGGAGGGGCAATATTGGGTGTAGAAGGTTCGAGCAATTCTGAAGGTGGTGGTAGTGGCACCGGAAGCCTGGGCGTTGGCGCTGTTTGCGGTGTTGGTGGCTGAACATCTTGCGGTGATGGCAAATCCGGATTAACAGTTTGTGCCTTACATAGTGGAAGTATCAGCAAATTTGGTAAAACAAATGAGCTTAGATAGCAACACCATATTGTTAAATTTCGTGATGATTTCGCAACCATGATATTTGATTGGGCATTGGAAATGGGGCATTGGGCATTGGGCATTGGGCATTGGTAATTGGTAATGGGTAATAGGGTAATGTGATGATGATTTTTTATTTTCTTCCTCACTCCCTCCCTCCCTCCCTCACTCTCTCACTCCCTCACTCTCTCACTCCCTCCCTCCCTCCCTCCCTCACTCCTCATCTGGCGTACATATATTGCGAACAAATGCTTCTCTTTTCTGAACAAAAGATGGAGATGGTTTTTCAACTTGATAAAGAGCCTGCAATCCATCAGCCCAAAGATGGTTTTTGCTTAGAGGTGTAACTGAGTAATTAAGAAAGTATTCGGCTTTTCTCAGAGCTATTTCCTGTGAAGTTATGTCTCGCGTTTTTTGCTTTAATGCTTGCAAATCTGCTTGAATTTGAGCGCGTTGGCTGGCTGTGACGATTTGAAATGTTGTCCAGGGAGTAGAAGAAGTAGTTCCTTCTAATTTCCATTGATAAAGCTTGTCTGGTTTTAAAGGTTGTCCCTTGTAGAAAGCTTTTTTATCGTTGAGATTAACTTTTTGCATCCACAACGATTTTTGACTATGACGCTCGCGAACAATTAACCGAGCTTCTTGATTTTGCAGAATACTATGCCATAAAAACAATGGTTTATCGTGCCAAATTATACGTGCTTCCACTAAACCAGGAGCAATGGAACAGATACCAGAGCGCGCACCTAATGTCTTTTTGGGTTTACGTTGCCAAATCGATCTTATCCAGCGTTTGATTTTTTTGACTGGTTGAGATTGGCGATTGCTAGATTTGGGTTTACGATTGTTTGGTTTTTGTTGGCGATTAGTTTGAGCTATGGCGATGTTTGTGTTGTTAACATTTGTTAAAGCTGGGACAAAGGCGATCGCCATCGAAATAAGTCCTAAACTAAGCAATGATTTGTAATATTTGCCTTTTAAATTAGACATGATTATTCTTTGTCAACGGTATGATGTAACCTAAGAATACTACTGAAGGTAAAAGCCAGGGTATTAAAACTACTGTAGTAATATAAAGCTGTAATGATACAACACCGTAAAACATCACTATTCCTAAAGAAGTAAGAATAATTTTTAAACGTAATTTCGGAGTAAAAGGTGACTTTTTTTTCAGGAATAAAGCTGTAATTTTGCCAAAAATTACCATAATTCCCATCATCCAAATATCGGGGATAGGAGTTAATAAATGGTTTCTTAAAAAGTGATGCGTCATGTAAGCTAATGATTCACCACCAGTCAACCAGTCTTTTCGATGATTCCAATAAATAATTGCAAGAGGGCTGATGGATCTATCAGGCTTACCCAGTGCAAATCCGAGTCTTTCATCACTACCTACTGCAATCAAAACTACTTGTTTGGGAATCAATTGAAACTCGTTAATATTTTTGCTTTCAAGTAATTTCCAAGCGGGAATTTTTGTGTAAACCTGCTTGGGAGGAAGGGAATAATCAATATAAGCTTCTAAAGCTTCTAATCTAAACTCAGAAGGTAATTTTAACAGTTTAGACAAATTAGATAAATTACCTTTGTTGGAATTTTGTTCGATAACATCAAGCAGTTCATCGCGTAAATTAGTTGTTCGATTAGTATTAGGTTGGGGTAAATTGCTTGCTTCTTGTTTTGCGGTTTGCACTAACGAGAGTAAATAGGAGAATGGGCAAGTATTACTACAATCTGCTTCGGATTTGGGTAACTCAAGGATATAAGGATTTGCATTCAGATATGCTTGTAACGTCCAATCCCATTTAGTAATACCAATCGCTTCATTTATACCGATTTCTCGATCAAATTCAAGCACTGCACCGAAAATCAACCACATATTTTGATCTACCGCTCGACGTACTGCTAAACCTAAATCTTTATCCCCAGATGGTGGATTTTTTTGGGGTGAATCGAAGATGAAATCGATTCCGACTACAGTTGCATTTAAAGTTGTTAATTTATCGAGTAACTTAGCAATGTAGCTGCGGTTAAATGGTAAAAGTTGAGAATGAGGTAGTTGAGCGCGGTAAATAGATTCACTATCAATTTCTATCAGCGTTACTGGTGGTGCTTCGTTTGATATTTGAGCGGTGATATCGCGGTAAACTGCTTGGTTGAGCATTCTTGTATTCAGCAGCATATCTTGCACCGGAGGGAATATTGCCAAGAAAAAAGTTGCTGTGAGCAATATTCCTTCCGTAGGATTTGGCAGACTTTGACGCAGCCTATCTTTCCAGCGAAAGGGGGGAATGCGATACAGTTTTGCTCCTGGATGACAAAATATGGAAGGCACTAAGTACGACGAAGGATAAGTATGGCTCTTTTCCATGCGTAAAAATTGCCGCGCTTGTGCTACTGACTCGTAGATATCAAGGTGCTTAGCTAAACCTTGCAAAAATCTAACTAAAAACTCCTGAGCAACTCGATTATGAATTGGTTCGCGCATGACTACAACTTGCCCAAAGCCCAATTCAATTAGCGATTGAGCAATATTTAATCCACTACAGGAATTAAATATTGCTACATTTAATCCGCGTTGTTTGGCAACACTTAATTGAGGGGCGATTTCGTTGATAGAAATTGATACATTAGGGGCAATACCTAATTCCCCTCCCGTTATTTCTGTTTCATTGCTGTGTCCGGCAAAAAATAACACATCCCATCCTTTATCATCAGTAATAGCATCACTAATTTGTTGGATAAATTGCGAAGGTTTTTGTTGCGGTTGCCAACTTAGAAATTCTACCTCTGCTATCTTTAAAATTGGTTTAATTGCATCTTTATCTACTTGAAAATTTAAGCCAGTATCATCACCCAAAATTGCTAAAATTCTCGGACGTTTGCGGTAATTTTGCTCAAAAGTTGTTTCTATCGGCTTGCTAATATTTAAAGAAGAGCGAATAATTTGAATCGGGCTATTTGTGGCAAATTCGCTACCCATTTCCCATACTTCCCACGGATAGCGTTCCAATTCTATCGAGTTGCAAGTAACAAAAACTTGTACAACTTGCGTTTTATCGGATGTGTCGATCAATTCTTGAGAAGCACCAGCAATTCGAGAGCGGATATCGTATAATTCCACACTGCGTAACCAGCGATGAAACTCATACATTAACTTGGCTTCCGCTTTCACAAGTTCTGCGTGCCAGTCGATAGTAAGTACAGCAACTCCACCATTAATAGCCCTTCCCCGCATTGCATCTGACTGATAAAAGCTCAAGTATGCTTGTTGCCATTGTTGGTGTAATTGATTTAAATTGTTTGGATAGTTAATTTCAGCAGTTAATCTTTGTCCTTTTCCCCAGCACAATTCAAATAAACAAACTTGTTTAAATTTATGAATTTTGAGATTAAAAATGTTATATTCGTTTCTCATATCATGTCCGGTTAAACAGTTATCATATTTATGAGGGGTGGTAATTGGTAATTGGTAATTGGTAATGGGTAATTGGTAATTGGTAATTGGTAATTGGTAATTGGTAATAAACAAGAGTGCTTCTCAAATATATAGAAAGTAATTAACCGAACCTTATATTAGTTATCTCCAGCACACAAGTTTTTTATGATACTCCCATTCCGCTCTAAGATTACCGAAAAATTGTAGGTTGGGTTGAGGAACGAAACCCAACTTGGGTGTTGGGTTTCACTCCGTTCAACCCAACCTACTAATTAACAACTAACAACTAATTCGTTTCTTCTAATTCAAAAGCAAAAGGTGGAATTTCAACTACAATTTCTTCATTAATAGTGATATTAATCCAGAAACGCTCTCCATAATTACCAACTACTTGAGCATAAAGGATACCTTGACTTGTATCTTTTAAATTTTGTTCAAATAATAACTGTGTTTCATCGCGCAATTCTAGCTTAAGAGTTTTTGGCATTGAAGATTGAGGTTGCGAACCTAAAACAACTAGCAATATCCATTCCGGCTTGTCGCGAGTTGTTGAGTCTAATAACCAGGTAATAGCATATAACCGTAAACTACTGTCTTCGTTGCACTCTAAATCTTGGTAAGCACCTCTTGCTGTGACGGGAATCTGAACTCCTTGCTGTTCCAATCCCGTTCTTACTTGGTCAAAATTTTCTAAGGAGCGCATTTCTGATAACCTTAGTGAAGGCATTAGTATCCACCCTAATTCAGTTGTCATGGCATCAACTTGATTGCCTAACCAATTAGCAACATTAATCAAAGGTTGTATCGGTGAAGGTGCAGAATTTTCATATACCCAATCAATTAATTCCGGACTACTTAGTAAGGTAATACCTTCTTCAACTGTAAGTAATTGCCAGGGATATTTATGTTTAAGCTGAGATTTAAGTTTTAATAGTTTTTGTTTTAATATTCTGACAGTTTCAGGTGCAATATTTGTAGACAAAGGCAATTGAATTGCATCTGCTGCTAAACAACGAAGATTGAGTAATAAGTCGTTAGCATCTTGATTAAAACAAGTTTGAGGTATTGTATAAGTCCAATCTTGCTCGATTTGCAGTTTTGCTGCTTGTCGATATTGGCAATATTGTTCGTAACTCAGAAATCCCGATATAGCTACTTGTTGTTTGGACTCCACTACTTGCATTAATACATATAAATGAGCCGCAAAATCGGGAATATCGAAAATAGCAAAGGGAATGCTATGCTCATCAATTAAATTACTGCCAGTTATAATGCAGAGTTTGAATTTATCAATCCAAATATTACAGCCTGCTGGTAGCAAATTCGCATATTTTGGTTGCCAAATAGAAGATTGCTCGCTTTCTATTTGTAAATCGGGAGCGCGTTCAAAAAGCCATTGCTCAAATCCTAAAACTGCCAAAGCATTAATATAAACTTGCCAGCGTTGTTGTACGTTGCTTATTGACTGACTTAAACGCGCAGCTTTACGCAAATGTTCTGTTAATAACTCAATTCGCGTCTCGTTTAAAGACTGCAAATCAAATAAATCAATAAAATCTGAATTCAATAGAGGTGTATTCATTGTAAAAAGAGGAGATAGAGGTAGGGAGGGAGTGATATTAATTCCGGTTGCATTGGAATGATAAAAAAGCTCTGCGTTCCTTTGCGTTTTCCTTGGCGCTACTCTGCGTTTAAAAAATATTTACTGCCGTTGTATTTCTTTTATCTAAATAACTACAAATCCGACGAGCTATCAAATTACGCAAAGGATGATTGCGTACCGGACTTTTGACTTCTGATTCTGCTTCTTGAATAATATCTGAAATTTGTTCATCTAAAATTAATTCGACCTGTTTTTCTAAACTTTTTAAGCTAGAAGTATTTGTAAAATGTTCGGCAGTATCAATCACCCGCTCGCCTAAAATACTCAATAACCTTTGACGAATATCAGTACTTAACTCCTTAAACTTCAACAAACGAGTAACTTCGTATTGTTTCTTCAATCCAATTTCTGGCGCAATTTGGCTCATGGATTTACCTTGACAATGAAAAAGATATAAGCCTTTAATAAATGCTGCACTCTTTAAAGAACTTTTACGTTTAAACCGAGATATAAAATCTTCAATAGTTTGAGAAATCGCTAAATCCAAACTATCCCTAAATTCTTTTTGATACAGCTTGATAAATTCAAGTTGTTCGGTATCTCTATCTGTTTGATTCGCTAAGGAAGACTCTACTACCGATTTAACTTCTGGCTGATTTATTGAAACCGTTGAAATCAAACCTCCTTTAGCTGCAATCCGATATTGTCTTAATTTTGCTGCAATTGCTTGAAGTTGACTTAATACCGCTTCCGAACTTAATTTGTAATTCGTTCGAGCTTGCAAATCTTGGACAATACGCATTAATTGCTCGGATGTTGGTGGCTGACAAGGTAAAGTTTTTCCTCTTAATCTTTGCTGTAAACGGTCTTCACGATAAACTGCATGATAACTTATTAGTAACTGACTCGATTGCTGAATTTCCAAGGATGCCGATTGATACATTCTTGTTTCAATTCGCTGCAATTCTTTGGGATTGGTGTCGTTTAAAAGTGCCCAGTCACTAATTAAAAATATCCCATGCTCTAGTAAAAATCTGTGAATTTCTGGATGCTGTTTTACGTAACGATTTACCCATGTTTTAAGCGAACCTTTAGTAGGGTCAAAAGTTTGTATAATAAGAGTTGCTAAGGATTGATAAGAAGTCTGGCGGGATGATTGCAACAAAACTTCATCGTCCAATACGAAGGGTAATAAATCTTTACAGCTAAAACCATTCTCAGTACCAAATCTGACTCCTAAGTCGGAACATACCCAAGTAATTAACCCAGAAATATAGCAGCGCAAACATAATTCTGCGGCTCCACATTTGTAGGAATTAACTTTCCCAGAATTGCCCAATGAGTCACTGCTTTGATAAAGCATGTGCTGTTGCCAAAGCTGACGTACAATCGCAGAATCCGTTATCCCCACTGTTTCATCAAAATTGCCAAATTCTGATTGAAAATAAGCTTGAGCATCCGCAATAGTCTCAAACTGAATGTTGCCAGCAGAGTTTATCTTGAAAAATTTCCAGTACTTTGATAAGTCTTCCATAGCTATGAATTCTTACTCAAAGTTGATTATTATCTAATTGTTATACCTCCTTTAATGTAAAGCAATTATCCGCGCAATTTACAGCAATTTGCGACATAAATTAATAGAGCGGTTGATTTCCAAATTAAGAAAATCTCCAAATAACTCTATTTCTGAGATTAGAAGACTCATGCAAAAATATTCTTTTTTCAAGAAATATTAGCTGTAAAGCTTATTTAGCGAGTGTTGAAGCGTTTTGCGATTCACATTATGGCGCTGCTTCCGAAGTCATTCCTTGATAAACTGATTGGGCTATTTGCGTACCCATTTGTTCGGGTGTTATCTCCTTAGTTACATTTACAGTCGCAGGTAAGCTCGAAATAGTGCCGCCATTTTGTAACTGGGAAGGAAGATTGTTTTCATTTAACAACCGAGATAATTCCGTTTCTAAAGCTGCTTGTAACCGGTAACGTTGACTGCGAGGTATGTCAATATCATCTAAGATTATCCGTTCAATTTGTAAATTAATATTCATGGTGATTGTGATATTTGGGACATAAATTTTAAAAGTACTCAAAAAGTAAAATTGTACAAATCTATTAGAGCAGATAACAAGCGATCGCAAATACTTTTGATTAAACTGCTACTTTTGTAAAACATAGTAAAAATATTCAGCCTGTTGATTTTTGAAGCCTTCATAAATCGGAGTTCCTTGACATCCAGCAAACCAGGTTGCTAATGTTTGTAAATAATTAGGAAGATTTTCCTTAATAATTGCTATTTTTCTTTCGTTTTCTATATCCATCGCTTTAATAACATTTTCAGTAATTATTTCTGATTTCAATATTTTAAAGCCCGATGATTCTAATTTATTTTTGATATCATCAATGTCTGCTGTTTGTCGAAAATCAGTAAAGAAAAAGTGACCATTAGGGCGGAGAACTCTAAAAACTTCGGCAAAAAACTTTTCGATTGAAGTATAACAATGAGATGATTCAACATTAACTACAGCATCAAATGAATGTTCGGGAAACTGTAGAGATTCTGCATCTCCCACACAAAAATTTAAGTTGGGAACAATATGTTGTTTTTGACAAAAGTTGATATTACTTTCTGATAAATCAACACCTGTCATTGTTTGTGGATTTAAATAACGCTGAATATATGAACTACCCCCACCACGCCCACACCCTACTTCCAGAACATCTAAGCCATTGAGAGGAATAAAAGAAGCTACGTAATGATAAAGTTGAGCGCAATAAACTTCATTCTGTTCCAAATCTTTGAGTTCTAACTGTTTTGCATGAGAATTTAAATCGGCATAACCATAATTTAAAAAAGTAATTTTCATATTGACAAGATTTGATGTCAAAGAGTTGTACCATATTTTCCAAACACTTTTTTTAAAAGGGGACTCAACTAAATAACCTAAGAATTGTTTTAACATGTAATTTATGTGTTTTTGAATTTCAAATTGATTAACATCAGGACTTACGCAATTGTCACAGCACCCTACAATAAAATATGTCAGTTGCTACCATTCCTAAACATTTTATAGTAGAATTGCAAGTTATATGTTGACCATTATTTCTCATGCAAAATCCGCTTCATTAATTGGTCGTTCTAATTTACGAAATTCGGTTCGTGCTGCTGCTAATACAAATTGCATCGTCACAGCCGTACCTTCCCTAGCTGCCAAAAAAGCTGCATTAATCGCAATATTATGAATGCTGCCACCAGTCAAATTTAATCTTGCTAAACGTTCAAAGTCTAATGATTCTATCGGTGTTTCCTCGGGAAAAACTTTCTGCCACATCCGTTTTCGTTCTAATTTACCGGGGAAGGGAAAGTTAATAATAAATCGCAGTCTTCGTAGAAAAGCTGTATCCAAGGAACTTTTCATATTCGTTGCTAAAATCGCTAATCCCCGATAAGATTCTATCCGTTGTAATAGATAATTTATCTCAATATTGGCGTAACGGTCATGACTATCTTTGACTTCGCTGCGTTTGCCAAATAAAGCGTCGGCTTCATCGAAAAACAAGATAGCACCACCATCTTCAGCAGCATCAAATAGCTTTCTGAGGTTTTTCTCGGTTTCTCCAATATATTTACTTACCACCGCCGATAAATCAATGCGGTACAGATTTAATTGCAAACTATTAGCAACTACTTCCGCTGCCATTGTCTTTCCCGTACCGCTTTCCCCAGCAAACAAAGCGCTGATTCCCATGCCCCGATTCATCCGTCGTTGAAATCCCCAATTTTCATAAACTTGACGGCGTTGTTTAACTTGATCTGCAATTTGATGCAACAAGTTTGTTTCTTCCGATGGCAGTACAATATCATTCCAGGTAGCTTTGGTATCGATACGTTGAGCTAGATTGTCTAATTGCGGACGAGTGCTGACTAAACAAGCATTCCACAAACGAGTATATAGTTCATTTTTATCTGTAATATTTTGATTAAATACTATGCTTGCATTCTTCTCGATGGTGGAAAGGTTGAGATTAAATTGCGAAGCTAAAAGTGAAGGGCTTTCTGGATTAACCGAATTATCAAGAATATTTGTCCAAGCTGCCTGTTGTTCTGGGGCTGTGGGTTTAGTAATATCGAAACTGACGCTGGCTCTACTTAACTGCGGCGATTCGTAAGTATCGAGAAATAATAAATTATGGTAGCGCGATAAAAAACGCTTGAGTGGAGAAGCAGAAGTTTTAGCTGTAGAGTTTTCTTGTTCTTTGGCATCAAGGTAAATTGCAACTGGCATTAATATGCTTTCTCTTTGCCACAATCGCAGAAAAGTTTCTAATTCTGCTGCTGGGGTTGGTAATAATCCAGATGGCAAGCGATAAAGTTGCAAACCAAAAGCCGCAGCAGTATGACTGGCAATTAATTCTTTACTAGAGCTATCGCTACCTAATAACTCAATTATCGGTAAATGTGTTGCAGAATTTGCTTGTTTGAGGCGATAGATTATTTTGTCAACAATGGTTTTCTGGGAAGGTGGTAGTATGCCGACATTAGTTTCTACAGGCATAACTAAACTTGCCAGTCTATCATCCAAATAATTTAAACCCTTAAGATAATTAACTATCCGCTCATCTGCTTTTAAAGCACTAGTAATTAAAGGTTGACTACCTACGCGATTTATTTCAATTAACTGCCAATAACGCAAAGGGCGCTCTGGTGAAACCACATCCCAAGCAGCTTCGTTAAATAAAGAAAGTGCTAAAGCAAAGGTTGGATAGGGACTTTGACTGTTTTTTTGAGCCTTGGCACATAAACCAGCAATCCCCGTATCCAGTTCCATTCCCGCACATAAAAGCAAAACTTTTTGCTCGAAAGCAGAAAGCCCAAACCGGCGACTTAAAGATATTAGCGTGGGATATGGTTCAACGGCTGCAACTTCCGCCATTGCTGCATATGCCTGCTCAATATCTGTATCTGCTACTTCTTCGCCAGCCATTTTTTGTAAGCGCAATCGCAGCCACTCTAGCGCTATAGCTAAATACTTTTCATTATTTTCAAACCAGAAATTTGCATCATTCATGAGAGCCTCACCTTTTGACTGGAATCAAATACAGGAGGTTTGACGGAATTATTTATTAATAAACTATCCACTCCATCGACGCGCAAACGAACAAAGTATTCTCCAGCCGGAATAGTTTCCACATTGAAGCTTATTGTATTTGTCTTACCAGGATTTTGTGTTTGTTGTTCAGTTGGTAAAAGTTGGCGCGAGCCTAATAATAAAGTCACTTCTTGATCTTGCCAGACTTGAGGAGTGCAAATTATGGTTACGGTTTGATTATTGGGAGTATTTGGCTCAATTTTAGGAGCGAGAGAAAAAGGTAAAGCATTAGTTGTTTGTTCTTTTCCTTCCCGTCGGAGTTTGACTGCAACCGTGTAAAATCCCGCCGGGAAATCAGCAGGTTGGTTGGGTATCTGAATATTTATTTCTGTTGCCGAACTTTGTTGCTGTAATTCCAACTCAACAGAGATATCTAAATTTTTGTTTTTTAATAAAACCAATACCCTACCATCATCGCTATTCAAATTATGTCCCTTTACAGAAATCTCTTCCCCCAAACGAACGCTTAACTGCCGATTTGGTAACTGTAATGTTTCCAAAGTAGGGAAAGGTGGAATTAAATCAGCTTGTGCAGTTACACCCTTATCTTCCGAGCCGCGAGTTAAAACTGGTAGTGGTGTTTTAACTGGAAGACTACTATCAATTAAAATTACAGATACTTCATAAGCAGCCGAGATGCGATATTGAGTTTGAAACGTCGTCCATAACTTAGATACATCATCCAGAGATAAAGACACAGGAGTAATGCGGATGCGTTCAATTTGTTGATGTAAATTACTTTCTGGTAATGCAGCTTTAATATCCTCCGGCTTTAAAATAGCAGCATCGTGAAGTACCCGCATAGCCGCTCCCAACAGACGATGACCTAAAATATCATCATTATCTTGTCCGTAAGCAGTAATTAAATAGTAGAGATTTAACGCTAACGGTAACTTTCCCGTTTCCCCAGGTTTAACACGACTGGGGATATCTTGATTGCGTAAAGCCGCATTAGGCAAAGTATGGTAGAGAAAAATATTAATTTGATTGCTGCTCTCACCATTTTCTCTAGCTTTATCCGGAGGGCGCGTAGTTACACTACCACTACCAAGTTCATCGCCAATACCCCTGGCAATTAGATTACGTAACGTAGTAGTGACAGCGGCGATCGCTAGTGAATTACTCATAACATATGATGTATCAATAAATATTTCGATTCCCCATATTCCGTCTGAGATTGCAAATCCCAGCCTCATAGCATAAGTCCATTAAAACTCCTAACTTGCACATTTCAAAACCTTTATCCACTAAGGATTTGAGCTTTAACTAAATGTGTTAGTTTCATTTGTTGCTAGTGGCGATAGCCGCTAGTTGGGCGCTTACATCTTGCACCAGTCGCGATAACCGCCTTGGAATAAATTCCCAGGCTCAAAAACAAAGTCTGATAAATCAGACTGGGAGAGGCTTTTAGTACGTTTTCAACGTACTTTGTATATCAGCCTTGAAATTGATTTCTCTGCGAGAAAGCCTCCGGCTTACAAGGCGGGTTTAGGGCAAGTAGAGAATGGTGCAAGATGTCAGTTAAAACGGACTGAGTTTAAAAATCCAAGTCCTCTAAAGAGGATTTGAACTATTAGCCAACGGTTTATAAGCATTGACTCACATTTCCTCAACTAAATCACGCATCTATTAACCCAGGGGGGATGGTTTATTACTTATTTTAAGATACAAGAGTTTTTTTAGTGTCTTGTAACCAGAACGCGAAAATTTACAAATAGAGACAAAATTGTCACAAATATTATGAGTCTAAAATTGAACATGGAGCGCATAATTATAAAAGGGGTTGACTTATCCCGCAGTTAGCGTTCTCGTTTACAAGCTATCGTGAAAGAAGAGTTTCGCGGTTGCTGAAAGAAAATAGTATTCCTCTCCACTTAGAAGATAGTGGTGCGATTTATAGCCAGACTGTTACGGTGAGTGCAACTAAGTGTATAAAGCCGACATGGGTAGGTCAATTGCCCAATCTATTATCGGAGGATTGGTTAATGAAGCGTCAAGGATTAAGTCAACAGCAAAATAAATCCCAGAATAATATTCATTCGAGTAGTGGTTGGTTACAGCGGGCAGCGGTGCGTGAGTTGCCGGGGAAAGAAGTAGAATCTGCGGTTGTTGGGGAATCGGGTTTGAATCTGAGTTTTGTGAAGGTGCCTGTGCATGGAGGTGGATTACCTGTTGTGCAGAGGAAGTTCACTATTGGAGCGGCTGGGGATAGGTATGAACAAGAGGCAGATAGGGTAGCATCTCAGGTGGTTCAACGGAAAAATGCCCCAGATACATCCCTGATGACACAAGAGCCGTTATCACATCGTCTGGAAGCATCGGAAGAGGAAGCAAAACTTGCAAAACCAGAGATAAGCTTACTTCAACGTGAAATAGCGTTAGCCCAAATCCAGGGTGAAGAGATGCGAGAAGAATTACAGATGAAACCGATGGTGCAGCGACGTGCTGACGGTGGGGAAGCTTCTGGGGATTTGACATCGGGAATCAACCGGACGCGGGTGTCGGCAACGCCAGCAGTTCAGTTGCAGAGAATGGCGGATAATCATTCTGCTCAACAACAGCAGCCCATCCAAAAGAAAGAAAACAATACGGGTTTACCTGATAATTTAAAAACGGGCATTGAAAACCTCTCGGGGTATTCAATGGAGGATGTAAAAGTGCATTACAATTCTGAAAAGCCTGCGCAATTACAAGCACACGCTTATGCTCAGGGTACCGTTATATACTTAGGACCTGGACGTGAAAAACACCTACCTCATGAGACCTGGCACGTGGTACAGCAAAAGCAGGGAAGAGTAAAACCCACAATACAGATGCTTGGTGAGGTGAAAGTGAATGATGATGTGGGTTTGGAAAAAGAGGCGGATGTGATGGGTGCTACGGCCATAAATATGAAACCAAAAGATAATCAAAGTAAATCGGTTGCAAATTCTGTTGCTCAAAAGAAGGGTACTGGGTTGCATGGATTTGGAATTGCTAATAATCGACCGGAGGCAATATGGCCAAGAAAATTGAAAGAGATGATGTTTAAAACTGACCAGGAAAAGAAAACGACTCAAAAAATTATTCAGAGAAAGATTGAGGAGGTGAGATATAACCCTGATGAGAATGTGAATACCATAAACGGAATAATATCAAAGACGAAAATACAGGCAATAAAAGGCAACCAATCATATAATTTATGGGATGTCGTATCCTTGAAGGAAGGTCCGGATATTAAAAACAAGGATGGTTATAATACCCAAGACCGCGCCAAACAGGCAACTGGGAAAATAGTGAGTGCGCCAGGTGTTCGGGGCAGATCGGTCGAACCATATGGAAAAATAAGAGAGTTAGGGAAATTTGAAAGGAAGGCACTCTCCGGATACCTACCGGAAGGCGCAATTGATACAGGTCATTTACTAGCTGATAAATTTTTTGACACTGAAAAAAAGAATATTGCGTACAATGGTGGTAACCTTGCCCCGCAAGACAAAAAGTTCAACCGACAAGCATATCAAGCTCTAGTGGAAAATGTGGATCTCAGCTCAAAACCTCGATTGACAGTAACACTAAACTATCCAGCAGACTACAAGGTGAGTTTACAAACTTTAGTGGACTACAACGTACTAGAAAAAAAAGATTCGAGTAAAATCGACTTGATTGACGTAGGATTAGATCAGGAGTTAACCATACCAGCAAGGCTCCCCAGTGAATGGAAGGCGGCATTAGAACCTACCGAAAAACATAAGATCACCCCCCCGACGGACAAGATAGCAGGCAACAGTGCTGCAAACGGAACGAATCCAGAATATTGGCACACAGAAAATCCGTTTGGGTGGCAAATAAAAGAAACAACCTATGGTTACACGGCAAGTTTTGTGCAGGGACACCCATTGTTATCCCTCAAGGGGGAAATAGCACCCGTGGAAAGAATAATCGAGTTTATAGGCCTCGACATGACCCCGACCCAAGTCGAAGAACACAAGCAGATCTTGAAATATGTGGAGGAAGGAAGAAAGAGAGCTCAGACGGAATATAAGGCCATTGCAAGTCAAATAGAGGTCGAAAGGTCCAATATCGCAGTGCAGCATGCACCCGAGACACAAGGAATAGGGGTCCAGTCGGCCCCGACTACTTACGAAAAAGGCGTGCAGAATACAACAGAGAGAAAAGACGCCTCAACGAATGCCCAAGGACCCACAATGATTGATAAGAGCACGGAGACGGACATGAACCTCGCCGCCACATTGCTCCCCGAGTTGTTGGAACGAGGAATAGAAGACCTAGAAGACCAGAAGGAGAAGGAAACACTGAAAAGGTTGATAGGAAAGGTAATTAACAACACAGAAAATGTAAATGTCGAACCCAAGGAACCTACACCAAAAAGACCGCGACAAGAAGATCCAACACCGAGTGTTCCATCCCACATATAAAAACCCCACTGGGACAACGAATAAATAGACAACACTTCAGTGCGATCGCCGTACTCGTTGTGCTAACGCTGATCTAGTAGGTTGGGTTGAGGAACGAAACCCAACAAATCAACCAACCCATCAACCCCACCCTTAACCCATTGACACCACCGCCCCACATATTCCTAAATGCGGTTATCATCCGCACCTTGCTCATAAAGCCGAGAAACCTTGTCCAACATCCGTTCAATGCTTTTCTTCGCTATCCTTAACCCCTGCCGACAGCACGTAGGTTGGGTTGAAGAATGAAACCCAACATTATATCCACCTTTTTTCACTTTCATTTGTTGGGTTGCACTATGTCCTTACGGACACGCTACGCTAACGTTTAACCCAACCTACATTTATTATTTACTAGGAAGAATTGAGTACGTAAGTTGGGTTGAGGAACGAAACCCAACATCATATCTATCTTTTTTCACTTACATTTGTTGGGTTGCACTACGTTTAACCCAACCTACATTTATTCTTTACTGGGAAGAATTGAATATCCCAACTCTCGTTCTCAATTCCCATTGCGCTGCTTCAAGTAATCACTCATCGTTTTGGTGAGCAGGGGGAGCAGGGGGAGCGGGGGGAGAAAAAATCTGACAGTACGTAGGTTGGGTTGAAGCCTGTAGGTTGGGTTGAGCAACGAAACCCAACATCCCCACTGATTTCACAACATTACGATATCTAATTTGATGTTCCTTTCCCCAAATGTTGGGTTATTTCCTCCGGACACACTTCGTTAACGCTACAGATCTACCCAATCTACCAACTAAAGTTGAGCTTAAATGTAAATTTGGTCGGATAAATTGCTGTTGGGGGGAGATTATAGTTTGCTATTTAGCCTCGTAGGTTGGGTTGAAGCATGAAACCCAACAAACCAAACCCAAATTGTACCAATGAGATTTGTGCAAATTCCGCGCTTTTCAAAAGTTTCATAAGCACTCACAGGCAGCGCTAAATATAAAATACGTGTTGAATCACTAATTTCTAAAACCACTCGTTTTGCCATACTCTTGACTGCAATAGCTACTTCCCATCACGCTGTTTCAAGTAATCACTTAGAGAAAGAGCGGGACTTTTTTTTGTAGACTTTCTGGTTTGAGCTTTTGCAGATGCTTCTGGTTGACTTTTCCGTACTTCTATACGACCAATGGTAACTTTAATTGTAGGTGATGGCTGAGGTTCTGCTTGATGCCGTCTAGTTTCTATTTGGGTATGAATTGAGGACGCATTTTTAACTAAATCTTCCCTTGGAGAGATGACAGAATTATGTTTATTAATATCTGGTTCAACTCTTGAAATACTGTTTTGAATTTCAGGTTTTTCTACAAAGTCAGTATTGGTATGCTCGTCATTTACTAGATTTAATCGGATAGATTGCTGTGGTGTAGAAACTGGAGTTTGCGATTTAGAATTACTTGCAAGTATTGATTCCCCAGTTTGTGCTTTGATAGTTTCCCCGGTGTTAGTTTTTTCTATCCTTTGTTGTTGTAATGGATTTTGTAAGTTTAACTGCGCCGTATTTAACTGTATATCTGGCTTTACAGAAAATTTTGTTGTCTCAACCCGATTTACTTGAGGAGCTAAGGCTTGCTGTTTCAAATTGGGCTTAACAGTTTTTGGTGCAATATTTTTGTTTACACCATCATATTTTTTAGTTTGCTGCTTGGATGTAATTTTATTAGGGCTAGGATTTTCAACACTGCTAATGTCTAATTTATCTACTCCTGCCACTTTTTCTGAGGGTTGATTTTGTGTATTTGTAAATTGCTCTGGTAATTGTTTACGAGTATTATCGGAATTTTGATACGATTCCGACTTCGGAATAGATATATTGAAATCCAACTCAACATCAGCTTCCACAGATTGCGATATTGGTTGTAAATGATTTACCTGCGGTACTATATTCGGTAATATATCCCTTTCACTGTTAATATTATTGGAACTAGTAGCAGTTGTACTACTATCTTCCTTTGGTGTTTCTACAGATATTATTGTTTCCCCATCGTCTGCATTCGGAAACTCAATCTCTTCTGAAACTTGCCTTAGTTCCGACTTCGGAATAGATGTATTGAAACTCAACTCAACATCAGCTTCCACAAATTGCGATGCTGCATTCAAATGATTTACCTGCGGTACTATATTCGGTGATACCTCCGTTTCCCTGCTGACATCAGAATTATTTAATCCACTCAAAAACCTCCGCGTTACTTTGCGCTCACCCTTGCGCCCCTCTGCGTTTGAATCATAAAATCCCAATTCCAACGAATTATCTTGCTTTATCGTTTCTCCAGCTTCTGAAACCTGCTTTAATTCCGACTCAGAAGTAGATGTATTTAAATCCAACTCAACATCAGCTTCCACAGATTGCGATGCCGCATTCAAATGATTTACCTGGGGTACTATATTCGGTGATACCTCCGTTTCCCTGCTGACATCAGAATTATTTGATGTAGTTAAAAACCTCCGCGTTCCTTCGCGCTTACCCTTGCGCCCCTCTGCGTTTGAATCATAAAATCCCGATTCCAACGAATTATCTTGCTTTATCGTTTCCCCAGCTTCTGAAACCTGCTTTAATTCCGACTCAGAAGTAGATGTATTTAAATCCAACTCAACATCAGCTTCCACAGATTGCGATATTGGTTGTAAATGATTTACCTGCGGTATTATCTCCGTTTCCCCGCTGAAATCAGAATTATTTAATCCACTCAAAAAACTCTGCGTCCCTTTGCGCTCAACCTTGCGCCCCTCTGCGTTTGAATCATAAAATCCCGATTCCAACGAATTATCTTCCTTTATCGTTTCCCCATCATCCCCAACCTGCCGTAATTCCGACTCAACATATTGAGATTCTACTCCCAGAGAACCTTCGTTTAATCTTGGCATAGCTGATGATAATCCCTTGGAAGGTACCAGAGACATAAAATTTAAATCTGGTTCATCATCAATAAATGTTGAAGGCTCGGGTTCCGGTGATGCATCTTCTGTATAATCACCAGGCATTACAGGCAAATTTAAATACATCGAATGCATCAAAGGCTCTACAACGGGTATTCCCCCTATAGCGCGTGCAGTCATCGTAGCGATAAAGTCATTCATGAGCCTATCAAGTCCAAATACATTTGTCTTCTGATGCTGCTCATGGACAATATATCAGCTTCTCGCCATCCGTAAAACCGCGCCAGAGTATGTACTTCTTGCAACAATCGTTTTGCCCGAGCCGTGAGTTCCGTCCAGAAAAATGACACAATATCAAACAGCAACTGCCAAGAATGTTGGCAAGCCGGACAACTTAGGTTTAGGAGTATTTCCGCTTGAGGATCGCATTCAGCCATTTGTTGCACAAGTTGATTGATAACCGTTGCAGACAAGTCATCATAATCAAGGGAATTACCGCTTTGACTAGCTTGGAGAATGCAGCATTGCATTAGCACAGAATTAGCTTTATTAACATCCTTATAGCCCACAATGGCAGCTAAATCTTTGCTATTTGGTAAGCGAAATTGTAATTCCACCCCTTCCACCTGCAAGTTATATTTTTCAACTTTGGGTGACAAGATTTCAGCAACGCGGATATCCGGGATGTTGATATCAAATTCTAGGCGATCGCCACAATTTGGACATTCAGCCAAGCCATTCATTTTCTGCCCAAAGGTAATTTCTCTAAGGGTTAGTAAATAAGCATCCCGCTGTCCAATACTCAAACATGCGAGCTGCGGTGGAGAAATTTCCGGACAAGCAAAAGCAAGTAAAGTCAACGCTCTATCCAAAGGATGCTGACTTTGTCCGATTTCCCAAATTCTTAAAATCTGCTGGGCTGATAAAGGACGCATAGTGTTAGTAGTTAGTGGTTAGTGGTTAGGAGTTAGAAATTATCTTCCCCCTCTCCCCACTCTTCCCCCTCTACCCCCTCTCCTTGTTAAGGAGAGGGTTGGGGTGAGGTTCCTAAGCCGCTGGATCTTCGTAACTTGGCTCACTTGGTTCAACTACAGATTCATCCCTAACCCAACCGTCGTTTTGCAAAGTAATTGACTGAATCGCCACCGCATTAGCACTAGCATCAAGTTCGGGTAGAGCCTGATATTCCGATACCCAACAACCGAAAACATTATATGAAATAACTTTTTGACCGGCTTCATTATAAACATCAATAATGATGTCTTTGCGAAAGTCAGCTAATGATACTTCCTGAGTGCGTGAATCTGCTGGAGCTTGAGCGTTATTAAAACTCCATACTTTATTTGCCCATTTCTCGAAATCCAAGTCGTGAGTAACTCCCCTTTCTAAGGTAATGGGTTCGTACTTGGATTGTCCGGGGGATGTACGTACCGTACTGGGGTCTCCTCCTACCCGATGTTCCACAACTTCAGTGGTTCGTTTGAGCATTCCCACTTTACTAATACCAGCTACATATTTACCATCCCACTTCACCCGGAATTTGAAGTTTTTATAGGGGTCAAAGCGGTTGGCATTAACGCTAAACTGTGCCATTATTTACTCCTTAAGTTGCAATATTACCAGCGATTTGTTGGAATTTTATGATCACAAACTCCGCAGGTTTGAGGGGTGCATAACCGACAATAATATTAACGATGCCTCGATCTATATCATTTTGAGTGGTAGTGTCTTTGTCGCATTTCACAAAATAAGCTTCCTTGGGGCTGCTGCCTTGGAATGCCCCTTGACGGAAGAGATTGTTCATAAAAGCGCCAATATTTAACCTAATTTGCGCCCATAAAGGTTCATCATTGGGTTCAAATACCACCCACTGAGTGCCGCGATAAAGACTTTCTTCCATAAATAATGCCAAACGTCGCACCGGTACGTATTTCCATTCCGAAGCAAGTTGATCTGCACCTGCGAGAGTTCTGGCTCCCCAAACTACATTGCCATATACGGGGAAACTACGAATACAATTTAAACCCAATGGATTTAGAATACCGTTTTCGAGATCGGTCATTTTATAAGCAAGTTGACGAACGCCAGAAACTGATGCTTCTATTCCTGCTGGAGCTTTCCATATTCCTCTTTGAGCGTCTGTACGGGCGAATATACCGGCGATAATTCCGCAAGGCACAAATTCCTGAATGCGATTTTCTTTTAACGGATCGGGCATCTTTAACCTGGGAAAATACGCAGCCGCATTGGTAGCAAAAGCATTACCTAAAGCCGAACGTAAGTCATTTACACCATCTTTTGCAGCACCAATTGTTTTCCAATTTGCTGGAGGATCTACAATCAGCATTGCTCGACGCTTTTTGCAGTATTGAGCTGCGGGAAACAAAGTAGTTACTGCATCAACTGAGTCTCCGGGGTCTCTAGTTATTGGTGGTATGCATAAAATATTAAATATATCCGCCGCATCTAAAGCATAAATACCTGTAGAAGGGCCGCTATTTGGGTCGTCTGGATCGCTTTCTTCTCCCGTATAGTCACCATAGGTAGGCAAACTACCATTAGCACCTCCAGAAAAACTAGCATCTCCTACTGATGGACGTTCGCTAGGGTTATTCGCAACGCTGACTAGTGCAGACTCTTGTTCTAAAACTGTAGTCACAAACCTAGGGGAATCTTCATCTGCGGAAATGTTACGAAACTCTTCCAATACTGCGGGTTGATTTAAAGGCTGACCATCAGCATCTTGGACTTGTTGAATTTTGAGATTGAACAGAGGGGCTTCATTCGGTCTTTGGGGTCTGGTTTCGTAATTTACTACGGCTTTCAAACCGTTCATCCAATCCCCTTGGCTATTAGCTTCTAATTCCAGCCCCCCTACAGTTGCAGTTGCTTTGGTTGCATCACTAGCAACTACTCGGATAATAATTGCATCCGTACCACCATTGAGAAAATACTGCTGTACGGCGTAGCTCATGGTACTCTTAACCCATAAGCCACCAAACTGACGATCAAAGTCGGCGAAGCTTTGAATTCTTACTGGTTTATTTGTCTGTCCTCTGCTTGCAATTCCGATAAAAGCAGTTATGGAGGTTGCAACCCCAACAATAGTACGTACACCACTAGGGATTTCTTCTATATAAACACCTGGATAGGTGGGAGCGGTAGGCATAATTTATTCCTCTCTAATAACTTTATTACTTACAACTTATTTTCATGACTATTAATTTTGAGTGAGTTAGGGAGTCGCATCACGTCCGACTAAAATTTCAATATCAGCTTTATTTGGATCGGGTTTACCTTCTTCTGTGGCTTTTTCATGTTTATTAGAAAATTGAATTTGGTTGAGATTTTCCCCTAGTAATGACACAGCCCCCGTACCCAAGAAAATTTGGGGTTGATCGAGTTGAATTTCTTTATCGCCAACTTTGTAAGTTAGTTTTTCTTCAGAACTATACAAATTTGATGTAATCAGCAAAAAGCTAATCTCTCCTTTATCTCCTTGTGCAACGTTAACAACTTTGTCTGTGTCACCTGGTTGAATAGCGACTTCGATTTTGTTATAAGCCTCAACCTTTATATCTTCATTAAGGGAGGCTTGGGGTCCTCCCGAAACTTTTGCGCTAAGTTGAACTTTGATATCTACCATTGAAAGTTTCCTCACAAAGTATCAAATACTAAGAAAAAAATGTCTGTCACACAAAAAATAATATTTTTGTCAATAGCTGTTAAAGAACCACTATATTTATGCATGTAAATATAAAAGCAAATGTATTCCGAAATTACACGTTTTTTTCAGAAAAATCACTATTTTTTAATATTTATAATTCTCAGGTTTGTGACTTAAGCTGAATGCATAAATATTGTCAACATAGAGTTTGACATAGTTGTAATTCAAGTTTTTATTGTTAATAATTGAAAATGTAAGTTTTAAGGAAAACTCGCTGTATGTTAGGAAATCTTTTTGCTTGGTTAATACTAATTCCCTTTATTCTTGCGTTTGTTGTTGGGTTTCTAGCTTACGATTTTCAAAAGCCGACTGTACCACCAGATGGAGAATTAAACAAACCGTAACAAGTTAGGAATTATGAGTTAGGAGTTAGTAATAATTTACTTACTCTTAACTTTTGACTCAGAATTTTCTTGTTTGTTTGTATTGGTTTCTGTTTGAGAGTCTCCCTGCAAAAATTTAAACTCGGATTCAGGTAATTCCAATCCCAATCTCTTTTTAGCAAAATTCTTCACCCAGTTAAAAACTTGTGCAAAAGAATTTACAAGCGATTTGATAGTATTCTCTACTAATTTTTCTGGTTCTTTATTTGGCGATTCCATCCATTGGCGAAACTTCCAGCCAATGGTAAACCCGATGTGCCATACCCAAAGAACGAACACCACCACTAATAACAACAGCATCAAAAGCAATATTGCTGTTTCTTTTAATAAGTTCCAGGTTTTAACTAGAGCCTGTTGATAAATTTTAGCGGTGTTTGGGCTAGAGAGGTTATCCCAAAGAACATTAGCTTGATATTGGATGAGCTTCATGGTTTTTATTCTTAATCACCCATACTCATGAATTTACTTGCAAATGATAACTTCGGTATACCGAAATCTGTTTTTAGCAACAATTTGTATCATTTTTTGTATTGCAGATTGCAAATTATTCACCATAGTCGTGACTATTCAGGTAAATACGGTGAATAAAAATTTGTGTTATTACTGCTAGAAATATATCAGATAAACAAAGGCAGCTACTTCTCGCTACTAGTCTATATTTCATTTATTCGATATTTAATTTATTTTTAACCTATCCACCCAACTAAGTATGATACAAGGCTTTCAGTATAAATATTACGCTACGTTATATTTCAATTAGGTTGGTTACAAATTGCAAAGTGTAATAAATAATTATTAAAACCTCTCTGAAATTTACGGCAGTAGAAAGTTGATTATGGTATCAGAAAGAAAGAAAATATCAATTTATACAATTAATTCGTAGTTGTTAATATCTATTTTTGAGTTTTGACTTTAAACTACAAACTATATCGAGGTTAACCGCTGTCGGTAATTTGAGGGGTTTAGACAATGACTACTCGTTCGCATTCTCAAGTCCAAAGAAACTCAGAAACCTCTCAAAAGTTGGTTTCTGATGGACTGCTGCAACGTTCTGGGCAGCAGACGGAGAGAGTCAACGAGCAAGAAGATTTACAAAGCTTTAGAGAATCTCAAACTTCCCAGGAGTCTGGTGTTAGCTGGGATTTTAGCTCTGTACCAGTACGTCATACTTCTTTACCAAAAATTCAGCCTAAGTTGAATATCGGGCAACCGGGAGATAAATACGAGCGAGAAGCTGATAGGGTAGCAGAGCAGGTAATGCAGATGCCGCATCCGCTTCCCGAAAGAAGGATAAACCCCTCTCCCCTTGTGCCTGCTCGTTTTCTATCATTAAATTCCGATTCTGAAGAACAGTTGCAACGGCAGGAAATAGAAAAAGACAAGGAAGACGACGAAGAAAAAATTTTACAAGCAAAACCAAATAAATCAAAGACACCCAGAGTTGCACCAAATTTAGAAAATCATCTTAATGCCAGTAGGGGAAGCGGACAACCTTTGCCTGAGTCTACCCGTGTTTTCATGGAAGATAGATTTGGGACTGATTTTAGTGGCGTGCGGGTGCATACTGATTCAAATGCCGTACAGATGAATCGGGAGTTAACAGCGCAAGCTTTTACTCGTGGCAATCATATTTATTTTGGTGCGGGTAAGTCTCCTGGTAATAATGAGTTGATGGCGCATGAGTTGACGCATACTATTCAGCAGACTGGTGGACAGATACAGCCTAAATTAATTGATAAAGCTACAAAAACAATAAATAAAATCAATCATAAGCCCGATTTAAACCTTCAGATGAAGGAAGTACCGGGATATGAGATAAATACACAGATAAAGCAAGAATTAGCAGCAAACAATACTGTTAATCGAGTCGCACCCCTAGAAACTGCCCCGAAGCAAGAAATAAATACAACATCTGTTACTTCCGAAGAGAAACAAGAAGAAAATCAAGAAGCAGCACCTCTAGAAGCTGAGAATCAAGAAATTACTGCAACAGCTACTGAAACAGCAGAGGAAGAAACTGCTCCTACTTCCCCAGAATCAGATCCAGATTTTCAAGCGGTAGTTGCTAAGGCTAAAAGTGTTGCAAGTAAAGAGAAAAAACACGCCCCAGCGAGTACGAAAGCCAAACAAGCCCAAGATGCAGCCGAAAGCCCTGCAAGTGAAATAGAAAGCAAAGCCCAAGCGAATCAAGTGGGTGAAATGGAACAAGCTCCCACCCCTGGTTTTAATGCTGCTGCTTTCAAAACTAAATTAATGGAGCGCATCAAGGAAGCGGCTCCTAAAAATCTTGAAGAAGCGGATAATTTTAAAAATAATCATAAATTGGCTGGTGTTAAAAGCCAGATGCAAAATACAGTCGAGCAAGAGCAAACTGCATCTCAAACACCATTAACAGAGAAAGCGCAACAAACGCCAGATACCAGCATTATCAAACCAAAATCAGTAACTCCCCTAGCTTCTAACGAAGCGGGAGCAGCAACAAAAAATATTGGCGCTCAAAAAGCTGTTCCCAAAGCCAAAAAACAAAGTCAAGTTGAAGCACCGCTACAAGAAAATAGCCAAAAACTTGAGCAACAAATGGCTGAAGCTAATGTTACTGAAGAACAATTAGCTAAATCTAATCAACCACAATTTAAAACCGCTTTAGAAGCCAAAACACAAGCTCAAACCAATGCCCAACTTGCACCCCAAGAATATCGCCAATTTGAGCAAAACCAGCTAACCCAAGCCCAAGGAGAAGCCACAGCCACAGCAGGAGAAAAACTGCAAGGAATGCATAGCGATCGCACTCAATTATTATCTGGGGTACTACAGCAGCAAGTTGAAGCTAAAGGTAAAGATGAGCAAGCACGAGCTAAGGTTGCTGGAGATATTCAAGGAATTTATCAGCAAACTAAAACCAAAGTTGAGCAAATTCTCAACGGTTTAGATAATAAAGTAGATACAGAATTTGAAACTGGTGCCAATCAAGCCAAAAAAGCCTTCGAGGATTACGTAGATGAAAAAATGAAGGCTTACAAAGATGAGCGCTATAGTGGTGAATTAGGTTGGATTCGCTGGGGTAAGGATAAACTACTGGGTATGCCTTCAGAAGTTAATGTTTTTTACCAAGAAGGACGACAATTTTACCTACAAAAAATGGATGTTGCCATTGATAAAATTGTCAACATTATTGGTAGCGGCTTAATCGATGCTAAGTCAGAAATCACCAAAGGTAGGCAGCAAATTAAAGAATATGTAGCTCAATTACCCGAAAATCTGAAAAAAGTAGGGCAACAAGCTGCTACAGATATTCAAAGTCAATTCAACGAGTTAGAACAAAGCGTTGAGGGCAAACAAGATGAGTTAATTAATAACCTCGCGCAAAAATATAACGAAAACCTGCAAGTAATTGATTCGGGCATCAAAGAACTCAAAGCTGCTAACCAAGGTTTAGTCGATCAAGCAACCAATGCCATAACCGGAGTCATCAGCACTATCAAGAACCTCAAAGAGATGCTGCTGAATGTCTTGAAAAAAGGCGCTAGTGTAATTACTAACATAATTGCAGACCCCATCGGTTTTTTAGGTAACTTAATTAGTGGTATTAAACAAGGCTTTGAAAACTTTGTCGCTAACATTGGCAAACACCTACAAGCCGGTTTGATTGGCTGGCTGACGGGAGCCTTAGGACCAATAGGTATTCAAATACCCGACGATGTCTTTAGCTTACCGGGAATATTTAGTTTAGTAACACAAGTATTAGATTTAACGTTTAATAACATCCGTAGAAAAGCAGTCAAAATGTTTGGCGAGCCAGTAGTAGCTGGTATGGAAAAGAGCGTCGAAATTTTTCAAATATTGCGATCGCAAGGTGCAATGGGGCTATGGGAACAGGTTAAGGAAGACTTCAGCGATTTAAAAGAAACAGTTATCAGCGAAATCAAGAACATGGTAATTACTCAGGTGATAACCGCCGGGGTGAAGTGGATTCTGAGTTTCTTAAATCCAGCATCAGCATTTATCAAAGCCGCAATGGCAATTTATGACATTATCAGGTTCTTCGTCAATCGTGGTAAACAAGTATTGGAATTGGTAAATGCGGTTGTCGATGCAGTAGTGAAAATTGCTTCTGGTGCTGTTAGTGGTGCAGCTAAGTTGGTTGAAAATGCTTTGGCGAAAGCTGTACCTGTGGTGATTGGTTTCTTGGCTTCTTTGTTGGGAATTAGTGGTTTGGCGAAGAAGGTTGAGAAGATTGTTGGTAAGATTCGGGAGAGGATTGATAAGGCGATTGATAAGGTGCTTTTGAAAGCTGAGGGGTTGTTTAAAGGGGAGAAAGGTAAGAAGAATAAGAAAGCTAATAAAGAAAAGAGTAATCAGGAAAAAGATGAGCGTTCTCCAGAGGAAAAAGAGCATGATTTAAAGGCTGCTCAGAAAGCCTTAAAAGAAATTATTTCAAAATCTATGAGTATCGCTCAAGTAGAAAAGGCTTTTCCAGCTATAAAAAATAAATTTAGATTGAAGAAGCTTGAGTGGGAAAAATTAGGTACTCCATCCGCTGCTATTATGATGGAAATCAATCCAAAGGCAACTATTGATCTTAACCAACAAGGACCCTTAAAACTGAATGAAGGAGATACAACCCACAGCAATAGACTAGGACTTAGTCAAGATATTACTTTTGAAGGCGGTACTATTGCAGGTTTTCCAGTTGGACGAAAGATGACTGCTACTAAATTAGGTCCTAATCATCCACAAGGAGGAGGTCCTCAAAGCAGTGCACTAGCAAAAATTATGGAAAAATTACCAACAGATCCTAAAAAGGGTAATGATGAAAAATACGTCAAAGGTCATCTCTTAAATGATAATCTTGGTGGACCAGGAGAAAACAGAAACTTATACCCCATTACTGCTGGTGCAAATAAAAAACATGTAGACCACGTCGAATCTTACGTTAAAAAGTGGGTCAATACGGAGGGGTACTGGGTTTATTACAAAGTTGAAGTTGACCAAAAACAGATCAATCTTTCTCAAGGTAAAGTTACGGCTGATTTAATTTGTGAAGCTAATAAGCTGGATGCAAATGGTAAGAGGACATCTGAGGATGCACTGAAAAAAACTATTCACTCTGAATTAAATAGCCAAAGCGGGGTTGACGAATATAAAGCTGAGTTTGATAGTACAGCCCACCAGAGTAGAACAGATCCAGGATTTGATAAGGACAAAGTAGAATTGTCAAAAACCAAGGAAGATTCAAGTTTTCCTCAAGGATTAAAGAATAATATAAAAATAGTAATTTTAGAAAATAATAAAATAATAAAAAAAATGCTTGTTGATAAAGAAACAATCAATGAGGCAATCAAAAATATTGAGCGTAAGACATTCAGACGGAAGATATTAAACGATCTTGATTTTAACTATGAAAAGTATAGTGAAAACCAAAGTAGGCTTAGTGCATGGAACAGAGCTATTAATGATTTAAATCAAGACTCAAATAAAATAGTGGAGTTTTTCAACGCCTATAATTATCAGCTAAACAATTATATAGCTGAAATAGAGAAGTTTGGAGATAATTTTTACTGGCAGGATAATAAGAATAAGACAAAAAAAGATATTCTAGAAATTGCTAAAAACCCTAAAAATACAGAAATAGGAATTAAACTTGCTCAACAGAGATTAAAACAAACAAAAAAGGTCCGCTATATGTAAATTTTTTATGATAGATCGTAGCCCGTATCTTGGGATTAGGAACATAACCCAACCCTAATAAAACGACTTGAGAAACCAACCCTCAACATCACCATATATTAACTATCATTACAAATTTAGATAAAACCTAAAAAAAACTTCAATTTTAACAGCTAAACGCTATTATTATACATACGGCTAATAACTTAATAGTTAAAAAATTAACTCCACCGATATTAAAAATTAAAAAATATATCGGATTTGGCCCAATTTTATACTCCAAATAAGTTGGTTGAGTAGCAAAAAAATTCCGCATAATTACTTATTCATACAAGCATAAAGGATATCAGTTGATATGACTGCCTATCCCCCATATCCACGACTGCTAAAAGGTTCTATTGTCGTTCTAAATTCATCTGGAACCATAGTCTCAGACATAATTCCCTTTCAATACAACCCAGAATCTCTGAGTCGTACCTTGCAGGTACAGGCAACGAGCAATGAAGGTGGCGAACGTATGGAAGCCTTACGATTGGAAGGGGCACCAGTAGAAACTTTCAAGCTGGATATAGAAATTGATGCCACCGATGGGTTGGAAAAAGGTCAGGTGTCCGCCGTTACTTTGGGTATATATCCACAATTATCGGCACTGGAAACCTTGATTTATCCAACTAGCGGGCAGGTTAAGAAAAATATGCGGCTAGCTGATAAGGGAAGCTTAGAAATTGTACCGATGGAAGCACCAATGACTCTCCTGGTATGGGGAGTTCAGCGTTTGCTGCCCGTGCGGATAACAGATTTCAGTATTACCGAAGAAGCTTACGATATCAACCTTAATCCCATACGTGCCAAAGTTTCACTTGGTTTGCGAGTCCTCAGCTATAACGATTTACCTTGGAAGAAACGTGGATCTCAGCTGTTTATGGCGCATCATAAATTCAAAGAAGGCATGGCAAGGCTAAATAGCATTACAAATCTTACAAGTTAAGGCTTAATGTAAATGCTCGATTTAGGTAGTTAGGAGTTAGGAGTTAGGAGTTAGGAGTTAGGAGTAATGAGTAATGAGTTTTAAATCCTCAATGCCCCATGCCCAATCCCCCATGCCCAATCCCCAATCCCCAATGCCCCATTTTTATGTTTGAACCAACAAGCCGCTATTACAACTTAGAAACTGCTCAAATTACTACTACTGATGGTCGTAGAATTGCTTATAAGCGCCGTCGCTTTTTACCCCAGGGTAGAGATATGCCAATTGCGGAAGAGGTGATTGTTAAAGATGAGGACAGATTGGATTTGATTACTTTTGCAACTTTGGGAGACTCAGAACAGTTTTGGCAGATTTGCGATGCTAATAATGCAATGAATCCTCCTGAGCTAATTGCAGAACCCGGTAGAATGTTGCGGGTTCCGATTCCTGAAGTTTAACGACGAACGTTAAATAATTAATGTTGATGGGCACATTATTGTTTGTAGTTGCGCTTCAGCGCCTTCGGATAAAGGAATATGACGGGTTCGTTTCTCTTCAAATCTAGGGAGACGTAACAGTGAATGGGACAAACCACTAGTAACTCGCGGATTATTAGGAAAATATTATGGCAAAAGGGATTAATCTGACGCTGAAAATTGGTTCTAATAATCCTCAGCCTGCTTCCAGGGAGTTGATGGAGGCTCTTGATAGTGTAGAAGTTACTCACAATGATACGGGACGTTCTGGGTTTCAGATTGTTTTTGCGGTGGGGCGCTCTGGTGCTAAAGACCAAAAAGATTACAAATTACTACGGAATTCTTTACTAAAACCTTTTAATCGGGTAATTCTAATTGTGTCTTTTAATGCCAAACCCAAGATTCTCTTGGATGGGATTATTACCAATCAGCAGTTAGCAGCTAGCAACGAACCTCGGGGTTCTACCCTAACTGTTACTGGTGAAGATGTCAGCGTAATGATGGATTTGGAGGAAAAATCGGCGGAACATCCCCAACAAGATGAGGCAACTATTTCTAGAATGCTGATTTCTAAGTATTCTAAATACGGTATGGTTGCTAAAGTCGTTAAACCGTCTTTAAAAGAACGTCCCACAAAGAATGAAAGAGTACCCGTACAGCAAGGTACAGACTTGGAATATATCAAGCAGCTAGCAGAACGGTTTGCTTATGTTTTCTATGTCGAACCTGGTCCAGTTTCTACTAAAAATACCGCTTATTGGGGACCGCCGCGACAAGGGACTAAAGTTCAAAGGGCGCTAACTGTAAATATGGGTTCTTTTACCAATGTTGATTCTCTTAACTTTCAAAACAACGCTCTGGCAGCAACTACGGTAGCCGGTAAAGTTCAAGATCGGAAAAATAACCGCATTCAAAAAGTGCAGGATAAAAGTAGCGATCGCCCTTCTTTAGCTCAAAAATCGGCTGTAAAATCTCAAACTAAAGTGAGGGTGAAACAGTTCCGGGAGACTGGACGCAGTACGGCTCAGGCTATTTCTCGCGCCCAAGCTATGATTGACCGCTCTGTAGATGATGTAGTTACTGTGACTGGGGAATTAGACAGCGTTCGCTACGGGGGACTTTTGGAAATCAGGGGAAAGGTAGGGTTACGGGGTGCGGGCTACAGCTACGACGGTTTGTATTATGTCAAAAGCGTCACTCATAAAATCCGCAAAGGCGAATACAAGCAAAGTTTTACAATTACTCGCGAAGGAACGGGAACAACAGTGCGAGGAGTGAAAGTATGAAGGAATTTTGGGGGAAGTATCGCGGTAAAGTTACCGGTAGCAAAGACCCCTTACATTTAGGCAGGGTGCAGATAGAGGTTCCGGCAGTGTTGGGAGAAGGGCGCAAAAGTTGGGCTATGCCCTGTACGCCTTATGCAGGTAAGGATATTGGTTGGTTTACTGTTCCACCTGTAGGAACAAATATTTGGGTTGAATTTGAAGGAGGAGACCCCGATTATCCGATTTGGTCTGGTTGTTTCTGGAATGAAAACGAACTGCCAAAAAATGCCCAGGTGGATGAACCAGATAAAGTACAGGTATTTAAGACTGATGGCGTTACTGTTACGATTAGTAATTTAGGCAGTAATAAAGGCTTAACCATTGAAGTTGATAAACCCGTAGTCAAGCGCAAGCTGAAAATGGTTTTTAATGCCGATGGGATTGAAATTAATAATAAAGATGAGACAGTAGTTAAATTAACCGCAGATATTATTGAATCAAATAATCAGGAAAATTCTACTATTACTGTTACTAAAGATAATATTCAACTTAAAGAAAATTCTGTCGAAATCAAGCTGACATCTAATAGCATCGATTTAATTGATAATCCCTCAACTATAAAATTAACTACATCGGGAATTGAATTAGCCAATAATCCAGCCAAAGTAAAAATCGCACCGGCAGCGATTGAACTCAGCGACACTCCCGCAACCACAAAAGTTGCTCCTTCCGGAATCGAAATGAGCATGGGTGCAGCTAGCGTTAAACTTTCCCCCGTCAGCGTCAATGTTAACAACGGAGCCTTGGAGGTGATTTAATGCCCGGTTTTTTATTAAATGTCGGTTCCGTCGTTTTTTGCGCCCACGGCGGACAAGCAAAACCAACCGTACCCAACCCTCGGGTTAAAGTCATGGGACAACCAGTAACCACCTTCGGACCTCCTTATATGGTTGCTGGTTGTGCCAATCCACCACCACCGGTAAATGTGGGACCTTGTATAGTTTGTAATTGGATTACTGCTTCTTTACGAGTAAAGGTAATGGGAATGCCCGTATTGTTGCAGGATAGTAAGTCTGTTTGCGTGCCTACTGGAACCCCAGCTAATGTGGTATTTACGCAGCTACGAGTTAAGGCGATGTGAAAGGAATTGGGAATGGGTAATTGGTAATTGGTAATTGGTAATTGGTAATGGGTAATGGGTAATTGGTAATTGGTACTCCTAATAACTAACCACTAACCACTAACCACTAACAACTAATAACTAACAACTAACCACTAACTTCTAAAATGCAGCAGATTAATTATCCATTTTTGATTGATAATCGCGGTAGGATAGCGTCTCCGGATTATAACCAGCATATTCGGCAGATGATTGAGCAGGTGTTGTTTACTTTTCCTGGTGAGAGAGTGAATCGTCCAGATTTTGGCACTGGTTTACAACAGTTGATTTTCGATCCTAATGGTGGTGAATTAGCTGCTGCAACTCAGTTTTTGGTGCAGGGTGCTTTGGAGCAATGGTTGGGAGATTTAATTGAGTTAGAAGCGGTAGAGGTGGAAAATCAAGATTCTAAGTTAACGGTGACTATTCAGTATATTGTGAAGCGTACTCAAGAACAGCGATTGGAAGAATTTTCTCGTGAAATTTGATAAGTACTAGAAAAACCTCTGCGCCCCTCTGCGCTTAACTTTGCACTCCTCTGCGTTCATCAAAATTTCAGTTGGGTGCAATACAGACTCAACCTCACCCCCTTCCCCTCTCCTTATTAAGAAGAGGGGGGAGGTTCAACCGAAATTCGCTATAACCAACCACTAACAACTAACAACCAACTCTTATGAGTACCCAATACTTATGCAAAAACCAACTAAGACGGGCTAAAGTCCTCAGTAAAAATATATTAAACGGAATTGATTATTTAGAGGTTGGAGCAGATAGGAAAACACTGCTTGTATATTTTTTACATAATCTTCCGGGTGTTGCTCAAGAAGATTCGGTACCTGCAAATTCCAATGCTTTAACGGCAGACAATATTTTAATTACTGGTGGCATAAGGGTTCGTAGTATTGTTGTTGAGTCTGTAACTTCGTTTGAGAATCTTTTGACTGTAAGGGTGAGTGGTAATAGTGATTTTTCTACTTATACTCTAAAGTTAGTTGATTCTGATGGTATAACTGCTCCTAAAGGTTTTGATTCTCAACTTTCTCAGGTAGATTTTTCTTTCTGGGTTGAGGATAGAAGCGAGTTTGACTGTAAAACTCCGGATGCGCCAACGGAGAAACAACCACCTCCACCTTTTATTGATTATCTTGCTAAGGATTACGCTAGCTTTCGCCGTTTGATGCTGGATAGGCTGGCAGTTACCGTACCGGATTGGCAAGAGCGCAATCCCTCGGATATTGGTATTTTGCTTGTAGAAATTTTAGCTTACGGGGCAGATCATCTCAGCTATTATCAAGATGCTGTGGCGACGGAGGCTTATTTAGGTACGGCTCGCAAACGGGTTTCGGTGCGTCGTCATGCGCGAATGTTGGACTATTTTATGCATGATGGTTGTAATGCTCGTGCTTGGGTTGTACTAGAGGTAGAATCTAAATCTCAGGCTGATGGGTGTATTTTGCAGGCAGCCGTTAACAGCCTGAAACTACAAGAAAATAAAATCAAGACTCGTTTTTTAACAAAAATCAATTTAGCTAAAATTCAAGGGGAAAAAGATGATATTGGCGTGCGGATTAAGCCGGAAAAATACGAAGAATTATTAAATCAACAGCCGCAAGTCTTTGAACCGCTTCACGATATTACTTTATATGCTGAACTTAACAAGATTAATTTTTATACCTGGGATAACGAACAATGTCGATTACCCAAGGGAGCAACTAAAGCAACTTTAGATTTTTGCGATAAGCCACAACTTTGCAAACAGCTTGAAGGTAGGGTGCTAATTTTTGAAGAAGTTAAAAATCCTCAAAATGGAGATTGCTTTGATTTCGATCTGACTCATCGTCATGCGGTACGGTTAACCAAGGTGACAGAAACTACAGACGCTCTTAACGATGATAGAAAATTATTGCTGGTGGAATGGGCGGTTGAAGATGCCTTACCCTTTGATTTATGGATTTCTAATTTAGATAGTAAAGGGGCGCAAATTGAAAATATTAGTATAGTTCGCGGTAATGTGGTTTTAGTGGATCGCGGTCAAACTGTAGAAGGTGATGATGCAGATTTGGGTACTGTTCCCCAACAGGGTAAGTACCGTCCTTTATTGCAATTTGGTCCTTTGACTCAACAAGGATACGTCCGGGATAATCGCGATTTATGGGTAACTTTTAACCCTGAAGCTTCTGCAACATCGGCAATGAATTGGGAAATGCGCGATGTGAAACCGAGTATTTCTATATGGGAACTAGGAAAACGACAAATTCCCTGGTTTTCTCAGCAAGATTTACTTAATAGCGATAGATTTTCACGAGAATTTGTTGTAGAAACCGAAGACGATGGACGTACCTACCTGCGTTTCGGGGATAACCAGTTAGGAAAAAGACCGACACCGGGAACCAGCTTTCAGGCAATTTACAGAATTGGCAATGGTAAATTAGGTAACGTTGGTGCCGATACTATCAGCCATGTAGTTACCGATATTGATGGTATTACCAAGGTATACAATCCCTTACCAGCCCAAGGCGGTACCGAACCAGAGGCTATTGAAAAAGCCCGTTTGGATGCACCCCAAGCATTTCGTACCCAGCAACGCGCCGTCACTGCATCCGACTACGCTAACGTTGCACAACTTTACAAGGGTGTTAAGAAAGCAATAGCTAACCGCCGCTGGACGGGAAGTTGGTATACCATTTTTATAACTGTAGACCGAGAACAAGGGCTACCAGTAAATGAGGATGAAACTTTCAAGGATAATTTGCGTAATTTCTTGGAAAGCTTTCGTCTCGCCGCACACGATTTAGAAATTGAAGGTCCCCGCTATATTCCTTTAGATATAGCGATGACGGTGCATTTATTACCCGATTATTTCCGTAGCAGCGTCAAAACAGCGCTTTTAGAAACTTTCAGTACTTCGGTATTATCCAACGGTAAATTAGGCTTCTTCCATCCTGATAATTTTACCTTTGGGCAACCAGTATATCTGAGTCAGGTTGTAACTACAGCCATGCAAATACCCGGAGTCAGTTCCGTTGAGTTAACAAAATTTCAACGCTGGCAACAACCATCCAATCGGGAATTAGAAAACGGTCAAATTCCCTTTGATAGATTGGAAATAGCCCGTGTTGACAACAATCCTAACGCCCCCGAAAACGGACAAATTGTATTCAATATGAAAGGAGGAAGGTGAGCAGTGAACAGTGAGCAGTGAGCAGTTAATACCATAAGTGGGAATTAGGTATTGGGGATAGAAAGTTAGGAGTTAAAAGTTATAGAATTTTGGATTTTAAATTGAGAGTGAGTAGTGAGTAGCAAGTAAATAATTACCAATTACCAATTACCCATTACCAATTACCATGACTAATTCAGATTCACCAAAACCAATTTACAACAGACCTGGATTGCCAGCTATAGTTTACCGCGTTGGTGACTATAATTCTTTTCGGCAGCGTTTGATATCGCAACTATCTAGCCAAATAGTACAAAGCGATACTCCATCGACACGCAGACCTCTGACAAGACTGACAACTCGTTCCAATGAAGATCCGGCGATCGCGCTTCTTGATGCTTGGGCTGTAGTTGCCGATGTGCTGACGTTTTACCAAGAGCGGATTGCTAATGAAGGTTATATACGCACTGCGACAGAACGATTTTCGGTGTTGCAGTTGGCGCGTACTATTGGCTACGAGCTAAGTCCGGGTGTAGCTGCTAGTACTTATCTGGCATTTACTGTGGATGATGCTATTGAAAGCGTTACTCAAGCCATTGTTCCCCAGGGAACTCCGGTGATGAGTATTCCAACGACAGATGATGAAGTACCCCAAACTTTTGAAACTAGTGCCGAAATTCTGACGCATCTCGACTGGAATAGTATCCAGCCTAGGTTAAGTAAACCGCAGGTAATTGCTGAAAATATTAATCAAATTTATTTAGAAGGAACTAGTACCCAACTGCAACCGGGAGATTGGGTTTTATTAGTTGGCAATCAAGAACAAGATATTGAAACTTATTTACTTAATCTGACTGCTGTAGAATTATCGGCAGATAATAATTACACGTTAATTAGTTGGGAGAAACAATTACCGCAGGCTATTAAAAGTAGACTTCGCAATCCTGAAATTTTCGCTTTCCGCAATTCGGCATCGTTATTTGGTAAAAATGCTCCCAATTGGGAAGATATGCCTGATGAAATTAAAAAGGCTGCTGGTGGTACGTTAGCTGGGGGTGTTTTTTGTAGCGAGGATAATGGCAGTAATTGGATTTCTGTAAATGATAATTTAGCAAATACAGATATTCTTTGTCTCGCTGCATCTAGTAAAAACTTGTTTGCGGGTACTCCAGATAGGGGAATATTTCGCTGGCAGGATGGTAAAAATTGGGAAGCAGTTAATGCTGGTTTGACTAACTTAAATATTCAAGCGCTTTATATTCAACCTGGGAAAGGATATATATTTGTTGGTACTCCGGGAGGTGGTGTTTTCCGCTCTAAGGATAATGGTGATAATTGGGTTCCGATTCATACGGGAAACGTGCAGGTACAAGGTAAAGGGGATAATAATTGGCAGTCTGTAAATACAGCTATTCCTAATACCGTTGTGCGTTCGTTATTAACTTATTCAACCACAACAAATTCAGGTACGGGGACAATTGAAAGTGAAGGTAATAATGTCAGCGGTGAGGGTACAGAATTTACTAGAGAATTTAATGTTGATGATACCATCACAGTAGGGAATGAAAGTAGAAGAATAACTGAGATTAATTCCGATGTTTCTTTACAAGTAGATAGTCCTTTTATTAGTAATTTAGCTTCTGGTACCTCTTTTACTACTCCTAACCGAGAAATAAATTATATATTTGCTGGAACTGATAGTGGTGTTTATCGCTCTCAAGATGCAGGTAAAAATTGGATACCACAAGGTTTATTGGATGGATTATCTGATAGAGTAATTCGTGCTTTGACTAATGATGAAAGCGATATTTTTGCTGGCACTGATAATGGTATTTATCGTAGTAGTGATTATGGAAAAAACTGGCAGTCAAAAAGGTTGGAAGACGCAGATAATGTCTTTTCATTAATTAATTATCAACTAGGAGACAAAACTTATCTTTTTGCTGGCACGGATAATGGTGTTTATCGTTCTGAAGATGAAGGAGAAACTTGGACAACTTTTAACAATGACTTACCAGAAAATATCACAGTTTATGCTCTAGATAGCGATGATACAAATTTATTCGCCGCTACTAATGAAGGTATATTTACTTCTACAAATAACGGCGACTCTTGGCAAGAAATTAATCAAGGTTTAACTAAAACTAATATTACTTCTTTAGCTGTTAATCATAAAATATTTGCCGGTGCTTTATTTTCAGGGTTTAAAGAAACAGAGTGGTTGGATTTTGAAGTTACGCAACCGGAAATTGATTTAAATACCATTTATCCCAAAATTTTAGAAAATAGCTGGATTGTTTTATTAAATGAAAATCTGTTTCAAGCTGTTCGAGTAAACAAGGTATCTACTGATTCTGTTAGTAAATTCAATTTAACATCGGAAGTTACGCAAATTGCTTTTAATAATTCTGTTGATTTAAGCGGTTTTGGTAGACGGAATACTCAAGTATTAATTCAAAGCGAATCTTTAGCTTTAGCGCCGGAAGTTTTAACGGTGAGGATGCAGCAGGAGAATATTTTTCTTGACCCCATAAATAAAGATAAAATTTATCTGAGTAAATTTATTCCGGATTTGCAGTCAGATAAAACTTTGATTGTCAGCGGTAAGCATATCCGAGCTATCGCTGAAGATATTGGCGGCTTTTTTGTCTGGAATGCTGATGAAAATAAATGGCAGCGCCATAATCAAGGTTTAACTAGTACCAATATTCAAGCTTTAGCTGTTGATGAAACAGAAAATGAATATCAATATTATATCGGCACCAGTCAAGGTGTTTTTCGTTATTTAGATAAAAATCAAACTAATAATCCAATTTGGGAACCTTTAAAAAATCAAGGTTTATCAGATACTGATATACAAGCACTTTGTATTCCCCAGACTAAAGAACTTTTTGCGGGTACTCCCAGCGGAATTTTTTACTATTCCGATAGCGGATGGGAAGCAAGGAATCAAGGATTGGTACATAAAAATGTGCAAACCTTGGTAAGTTATCAGGAAGGTGAAACTATTTCGATTTTCGCTGGAACTTTTGACGGTGGGGTTTTTGTTTCTCGGAATAACGGTGAGAGTTGGAATTCTACTGGTTTAACTAATGCCGATGTGCAAACTTTGGTTGTTAACACAGAAACTGGTGAATTATTTGCTGGCACTTTTCAAAAAGGTATTTTCCATTCTGATAATCAAGGTAATAGTTGGCAGCAGTTAACAAATATTGAAAGAGGTACGGGTACGATTTCCAGCGATAATATTACGGTTAAAGGTGCAGGGTTGAATTCCCAACAGTTGCAGGTAGGGGATATTATTAATGCTGGGGGACAAACTCGGACTATTGTATCTATTAATAATGAAACCCAAATTATTACAGTTGATACCGCTTTTCGTCCCGATTTAGCCGAAAGAACTGCTTTTACGATTAATACGGGTTTAACTAATCTCAATATCACTTCGCTGTTGATTCTACCTCAAGAGCAAGAAACAATTTTGTTTGCTGGTACCGGTGGTAGCGGTGTTTTTCGTTCCCAAGATAACGGTAAAAGATGGCAGCAGGTTAATACAAATCTCCAAGATTTAGAAATTCGTACTTTAGTAAAGAATTCTAGCAATGAAATATTTTTAGGTACTGCTAGTAAGGGAATTTTTCATTCCGTTGATAATGGCGATTCTTGGCAAGCAATTAACGATAATTTAACCAATACCGATATCAAGGCGATCGCTATTTCTTCTAACGATAATAAAGACAATATAATTGCTGGCGGCAATGGAATTTTAATTTCACAAGATGGTTTTTATACTGTTCCTTTAAATAAGAGCGATTTGCTTTGGGTGATATCGCCGCCAGTAAAAGAAAAATATCTTAAATGGTTGGTGAGAGATATCAATGGTTTTGTAGGCAATATTGAAACCATCACCGATAAAGAACTTTTCTTACAGCCTGCCACGGAAGAAGATGGTATTGTCAGTGAAGTTTGTACTATCAAAAAACCACCCACAGAGCAGCAAAATCCCGTCATAGTCTTAAAAAAACCTTTAAAATACGCTTACGATCCAGAAACAGTGACGATTTACGCTAACGTAGTAATGGCTACCCACGGTGAAACCGTTGTTGAAGTTATGGGAAACGGTGACGGTACTATACCCAATCAAAGCTTTATCCTCAAACAGCCGCCGCTTACATATGTACCTGCACCTACAGCCAGCGGTGCTAAAAGTACTTTGGAGGTGAGAGTTAACGATGTACTTTGGGAAGAGGTTGATACTTTATATGAAAAAGATACTCATCTCCAAGGTTATATTATCCGTTTAACTGACGATAATACTCCGGTAATTACCTTTGGAGATGGTGAAAATGGCGCTCGTTTGCCTACTGGGGAAGAAAATGTTAGCGCTACATATCGCAGCGGTATCGGTTTAGAGGGGCAAGTTGCTCCCGAAAGTCTGACTCAACTAAAAGATAAACCTTTGGGTATTCTTGAGGTGATAAATCCTTTATCTGCTTCTGGTGCTGCACCTCCGGAAAGTCGAGATGAAGCCAGAGAGAAAGCACCATCCCAAGTGCGTACTTTGGATAGAATTGTTTCTATACAAGATTTTGAAGACTTTTCTCGCGCTTTTGCGGGTATCGGTAAAGCTCAAGCTGTTCCTTTATGGAATGGGCAAAGTCAATTAGTACATATTACTGTCGCTGCTGCGGATGGTTCCCAGGTAGATACAGATAGTAATCTTTATCAACAATTAGTTGCAGCAATTGATAATAATCGCGACCCCATTCAGTTTGTAGAGGTGGATTCCTACGAGCTGCAATTGTTTAACGTTGAAGCAAAATTGCAGTTTAATCCCCGCTATCAGCAAGAATTACTAATTGAAAATGTGACTGCATCTTTAAAGGCTAAATTTACCTTTAGCAATCGCAACTTTGGGCAAGATGTCACGGCTGCGGAGGTAATTGCTACCATTCAACAAATTGAGGGAATAGTAGCTGTGGATTTGGATGCTTTATATAAATTAGGTAGTAGTAAAGGCTTGCAGCAATCTTTGAAAGCTGATTTAGCTCGCTGGGATGAAGAAAATGATATTGCTAAACCAGCCCAGTTGTTATTGATAAATCCTCAAGATATTAAATTAACTACGATATGAACAAATATAGCGAATTTCAGTTGAGCAGAATAGACTATTACCTCACCCAGCCCTCCGGGCACCCCTCTCCTTATAAAGGAGAAGGGAAAAGTCAAGAGAATCGCTGTATTGTACCCAACAGAAAACTGCGATATAAATCAAGCTTAAATTCTCCTCTAAGACACACCTCTCCTTAACAAGGAGAGGGGAAGGGGTGAGGTTTTTCATGTTGACTACCTACCGATATTATGAACCAGCATTCATCAGTAGAAAGATTGTATAATTTACTTCCAGCTATTTACCGGATTCGAGACGAAGCTCAAGGGCAGCCGTTGAGAGCGTTGTTGGCGATCGCTGCTCGGGAAATGCAAGTTTTGGAGGATGACATAGACAATCTCTATGAAAACTGGTTTATTGAAACTTGCGATGAATGGGTAGTACCTTATATTGGCGACCTTTTAGACGCTCAGGAATTATACGCACAAAATAGTATTAATTATGGTCAGCAGCAGCGACGAGCTTATGTTGCTAACACCATTGCTTATAGAAGACGTAAGGGTACTGCTCCTGTATTAGAGCAGTTAACGCGAGATGTTACCGATTGGCGAGCAAGAGCGGTAGAATTTTTTCAGCGTTTGGCTACTACTCAGAATTTAAACCATCTACGCCCTAATAATACGACAGTTAATTTAAATCAGTCTGGGCAACCGGAATTTTTGGGTACTCCCTTCGAGCAACAGGTTTCCTACAGTATCAATATTGGTGATGCCTTAGAAGGTAGGGGATTTCACAATATACCCAATATTGGTTTATATATTTGGCGGTTGCAAAGCTATCCAATGGAGAAAGCTACGGCAAGGATGGTTGAAGGTGGTGAAGTTGATGGGCGTTATTATTTTAGTTGTCTTGGTTTAGAAGACTTTCCTTTATTTAACCAGCCGCAAACTGAAACGGATATTTTGCATCTAGCTGAAGAAATAAATGTTCCAGCAAAGTTGCGTATTCCACCTTTGAAGAAGGAGATAGAGAATTTATTAAATAAAAAAGAATCCAGCAATAATATTGGTTATTTTGATGCGACTCCGGTATTAGAAGTTTTTGTCGATGGGGAAGAATCATCAATTCCTCCGAAAGAAATTTTGATTGCTCCATTGAAGGTAGAGGATAATAATGATTGGATGTCGGTAAAATGGAATGATTTTGATTCTAATATAAGGGTAGCAATCGATCCAGAATCCGGAAGATTGGCTTTTCCTCCTTCGCAGTTACCTAGTGAAGTGGAGGTGAGTTATTTTTACGGTTTTAGTGGGGATATTGGTGGTGGCTCTTACCAAAGAAATTTATCGCAGGAAAGTTGTGTTTGGGAAAGGGAGATTTACCAAGAAAGTTTGGGTAGGGTAATTCAGAATTGGAATGCTTCTGTAGAAGTTTGGAAGTGTTTGCAGCAGGGTAATGGTGTTGCACTTGGGGAAATTTTTGTTGGTGATTCTGTTTCTTTGCAAGATTATGGATTAAATAACCGCAGGGAAGCAGAGGGAAGAGATGATGAGAAGTTGCAGGTTATTGTGTCTGATGATGGCGTGATAACTGTTAAAGCTGGGATGGTTAGGGATGAAAATGACAATCCTATTTGTTTGGAAAATGATTGTCAATTGGATGTGAGCGCTTTTGCTGGAGAATCTTTAATTTTATTTATTACTCATCAACCTGGTTTGGGTTTACCAGATTTACGTGTGGTTAATCATGGTGCCGGGGATGGGTGGTTATGTTTGGGTGTTGCTTTAAAGGAAGTTTTTGAGAAAACGGAGTCGGTAATTTCGATTCCGGATAATAAAACTTATTTTGGCGATTTAACTATTGTGATTCCGGCAGATAAAACTTTGAAATTTATGGCTGCCGATGGTTTTCGTCCCCATTTATTAGGTAATTTGTACGTACAGGGGATAACTCCTTTTGGTAATAATACTAAAAATATTAACAATCCCGGTGAGTTTATTTTAGAAGGTTTATTAATAGAAGGAAAGCTGACGGTATTACCGGGAAGCTTGAGAAGTTTGCATATAAATCACTGTACTTTAGTTCCAAAAGAAGGCGGGTTGAGGGTTGCAACTTGGGAAGTTGTAGAAGATGATGATAACAACGAAATCTCAGATGATAGTTGGACATTAATTGCGATCGCTATCTATTTTATTAATGCAATTCGCAGTTTAATCGGGAAGGGTACGCCAGGTAAAAGTTTTAATATATTGCTGAAAATAGCGATTAAGCAAGCACAATTGGTATTTTCCCAGTTTCGCGAGTTGATTCAATGGCGATGTGTGGATGAATATCCCGTTGCCGATGGTTGTTTGCAACCGGGTATGAAAGATAGTCTGAATTATCAATTGGATAATTCGCGATTAACTATCAGCATCTATCGGAGTATTTGCGGTGCCCTACATTTAGCTGAAACTGTTCCCACTTTGTTGATAGAAGAAAGCATTATTGATAATAATTTGGGTGCAGATACAACTGCCGATATAGAAAAATTAGTTGCCATTGATGCTTCAGGTACTGCTGTAGAGCAGTTGCAATCAAGTACTGTTTTTGGCACAACTAAAGTACGTAGCTTAGAAGCCAGCGATAGCATTTTTACTGGTAGAGTCACAACTTTACGCAAGCAAATCGGCTGTATGCGTTTCTGTTATCTTCCCGATGGCTCCCAAACTCCCCGCCGTTATTTATGTCAGCCGGATAAAGCTTTAGCTGAAGAGTTTGATATTAGTAAATTACCATCTGCTATTACTTGTTTAACAATAAATAAAATTGATTCTTCTCATCATCAATTAATTTCCGGTACTTCTGGTAAGGGTTTATTTTCTTATCAAATTAATCAAGATAATCAAAATCAATGGCAGCCGATAAATAAAGGTTTAGATAATTTCAATATCACGACTTTATTTTATCAGGAACAAGAAATCTATGCTGGCACAATTGGCGGTGATGTTTTCCGCAGTCAAGATAATGGTAATTCCTGGGAAAGTATTAATCACAAAGAAGAAATAGAACCCAAAAAAGCAACGGGTACAATTTCTAGCGCTGGAAGAATCGTAAAAGGAAATAAAACTAATTTTATCCAAGAATTGAAAATTGGCGATATTATTACCGCTAACGGACAAAAAAGAATTGTCACTCAAATTGATTCCAATTATTTCTTCTGTGTTAATACTCCCTTCGAGCCAAGTTTAGATAATGTTGGATTTAGCATAAGTAATTTAATTTTAAACACAGATATTACCGCTTTCGCAGTGCATGAATCAACTATCTTTGCTGCAACTGCTAGAGGTGGTGTTTTTGGGTTCTTAAAAGAACCAGATAAACCAGAAGAACCAGAAAAATGGACTGCCGTCAATGTTGGCATCACAAATCTTAATGTCACATCATTAATAGCGGGTGAAGATGGTTATATCTATGCAGGAACTTATGGAGGTATTTTTCGTACTCGCGATCCCGGTGAAGGGTGGTTGGCTATCAGTTTTGGTTTAGAAAACTTGGAAATTACAGCTTTAACAATAGATGTCACCAGACAGTTATTCGCCGGTACATCAGGGGGAGGAGTATTTCGTTTTGATGAATACAGTAATATTTGGACTGCGGTAAATGATGGTTTAAGCAATTCTTATATTACAGTTATGGCGGCAAGCGGTCAAAGGTGTGATGGTACTGTAAGCAGCGAGGGTAATAAATTAAATGGAGAAAACACCAATTTTACAGCGGATTTTCTTGGTAGAAGTATAACCGCAACCGGACAAACTCGCACCGTAACAAAAGTTGTATCTACCACAGAAATTATCGTTGACGAATCATTTTGTCCCGAATTACCAGCAGAAACAATTTATTCCTACGAGAAATTTTTAGTAGTAGGAACAGTTGGTGGGAGTATTTTTTATTCTGTTAATAGTGGAGAAACTTGGCAACAGGTTAACGCTGGTTTGAGCGATACGGATGTCAGCGATTTGGTTATTATTCCCTCAGTTGAGGAAGCAGGGAGCAGGGAGCAGGGAGCAGGGGGAGAAGAAAGAAATAATAGCGATCGCGCTATTTTTGTGGGGACAACTGCGGGTAATATCCTCTGCTTATCCGACGATATGCAAACATGGAAATCGCTTAATAGCGGCTTGGTAAATGTCGAAGATAAGCTGCGGGTTTTATCAAAAATACAGCCTAGATTTACTTCTAAACAATATGGCAACCCTGCCTACGCTCAACTAAGTCAAAATTGCGCTGTAGAAATTCGTACCGGTGCAGAAGACGGTTCCGAAATGGGAGTATTTAGTTATTTAAAGCAACCGCAACGTCAAGCAAATTTAGAAGCTAGTCTAAAAGAGTACTTGCGATTCGGTTTGAAAGTAGGCATTTTTTACGAGACATAAAGGAGTAAGTTATGAAAGGAGATTTCACCAGGTTTACATTTAAACCAGAGAAACATTACACCAGCGTGTTAATGCAGCAGGGGCGGGTGCAGTTAGATGCCGATTGGAACGAACAAGCAAATATCCACGCTTATTTTAACCAGTCTATAGCCCAAGATATGATTGGTAATTCCGGTGTTGCAAAAACTAGTGGTGGGTTTGAAATACAAATAATTGATAACAGCACGGATTTATTAATTACTCCCGGACATATTTATGTTGATGGTATTCTTTGTGAATTAGAAGGGAATTTATTTGATGTTACAGAAAGAGTTAATATTCAAAGTAACCAAAAACAAATTGAATTAAAAAGTATATATATAGATAATCGTATTTTAGAAAAAGGAGAGTGGCTGGAAGTTGAATTAATAGATAAAAATAATAATAATCAACTTAGTAAAAAACAGTTGCAAATTCAAGAAGTTGATAAAAAAAATCAACTACTAACTTTTAGAAATACAGAAAATATTGATGGTGATATAAAACAACTGCGTCGGTTAACTACTTATAATAATCAACCAGATTACCCCCAAGAAATACAAATCGATAGTAAAGACAATAGCAAAACTTTCGTAGAAGGAAAAAATTATCTTGCTTACCTAGATGTTTGGCAAAGAAACATTAGTGCAATAGAAGATAAAGACATTCGGGAAATAGCGCTACAGGGTTCAGATACAGCCACTCGTACAAAAACAGTTTGGCAGGTAAAATTATTAGAGTTGGAAAATAATCATATCTCCAAACATAATTTGCATACTTCAACTAAATGGGAAGCATTAAAAAAACGTAATGTCTACCTCAACGTTGATGATACAAATGCCTCCGGTGGTGAAGGAGGCTGGAAAAATCAACTGTACCGCGTAGAGATTCATAAAGGTAATCAAGAACAAGATAATTCAGCAGAAGTAACCTTTAAATGGTCTCGAAATAATGGTGCTATAGTATTCCCAATTAAAGAAATTAAATCAGATTATATAGAAGTAAGCAATTTTAGTCGCGATATTTCCGATTCCTTTAAATCCGAGCAATGGGTAGAAATTACCAATGATGTTCGAGAATTGCAAGGTGAACCGGGAACCCTGGTACAGTTAAGAAATATATCGCAAAACAAATTATTTTATAACCCAGCCACAATAGTTAATGACTCTAGTGATTCGTCAACTTTTCCCCAAGGGCACAATCTAAAAATTCGCAGTTGGGATAGTAATCATAGCAATAATCAAGACGCAATTCCTCTAAAATCTTCCGATCGGAAGGTTGTTTTAGAAAACGGCATTCAGCTAGAGTTTGAAGGCGATTCCTTTAAAACTGGCGACTACTGGTTAATTCCAACCCGCGCAGTTAAAGTTAATAAGCATCATATTCAGTGGACTTTTGATAGTTCAGATAAACCCATACCGCAACCACCGGAAGGAATCGAACATCACTATTCTGCTTTAGCTTTATTATCTTATCAAAACAACCAATTAAATCTCGTAGAAGACTTACGAGAAACCTTTCCATCCCTATCTAATTGCTTGGATAAAACAGGCGATATCATGACAGGTGCTTTGGAAATTCAAGATAATCTTTATATTACTGGTAAATCTAATCAAGATAATCAATATATTCCCGGTAAAGTTGGTATCGGAACAAAAGAACCCCAACAAAGACTAGTTATTCTTGATAAAGATGATATTAAAGGTAGAGTCGCAATTGGTTTTAACGATACAGAACAAACTGCCGCTTTAGCAATTAAAGAGAACGTTGGTATTGGTTATTTTAATATACCAAAAACTACTGCTTTAGCAATTAACGGTAAAGTTGGTATCGGTACAAAAGAACCCCAACAAGCATTAGTCATTCTTGATAAAGATGATATTAAAGGAAAAGTTGCTATCGGTTATAACAAAACAGGACAAAAAGCCGCTCTAGCAATTAAAGATAAAGTTGGTATCAATACAATTTTACCTAAGAGCGATTTAAGTGTATTGGGTAACGTTGCCATCGGCTCTACTAACTACACCGAAATTGCTAACGCACCAGATAACGGCTTAATTGTTGAAGGAAATGTCGGTATTGGTAGCCCAAATCCCACCTCTGCAAAATTAGAAGTAAACGGTGATGTCAAGATTACCGGGGATAGTATTAAAAATACCAATAACTTTAAAATTATTGATACTCAAAATCAAGATTGGTTAAATATAAATCCCGATGCAGAATATCCCGGTATTGCCTTATATAATCCCGTGGCGATTTCCAAAGGTGGCTTAGTGATTGGGGAATTAACTAAAATATCTGATGGTGAACTTAAAGTTAGTAAAAATACATTATTAGCAACAACATCTGGTAAAGTTACTATTGGCAATCTCCAACAAGTAAGCGAAAATACGCTGTTAGAAGTTGCCGGTAATACTATCATTGGCTCCTCATACATAGGCGATCGCGCAGCACCAGAAAATGGACTTTTAGTTGAAGGCAAAGTCAATATTGGCGATACGCCAAAAAATAATCAACCAGCCGAAAATGCTCAACTTTATACTCAAGGTGACGCTTATATAAGCAACAAACTTTATACAACTGATTTATCTGTCACGGGGAATATAGAACTTGGAGAATCAACCCAATTATCCATTGCTGAATTAGAAGTTAGTAAAAGTGCTTTCTTAGCAACTGCATCAGGTAAAGTTGGTATCGGAACTCAACAAATACATAATAATACCTTCCTCGGAATAGCAGGAAATACTACCATTGGTTCATCTTATATAAATAGTAAAGCTGCACCAGAAAATGGTCTTTTGGTTGAAGGGAAAGTTAATATTGGCGATACACCAAAAGATAATCAACCAGCGGAAGATGCTCAATTCTATAATGAAGGTGATGCTTATATAAACGGCACGCTTTATACAAAAGATTTAAGCGTTATAGACAATATCGAATTTGTAGAATCAACCCAATTATCTATCGCTGAATTAAAAGTTAGAAAAAATTCCTTTTTAGCAACTACTAGAAATAGTCAAGTTAGTATTGGTAGCCAGCGGAAGCCAAATACAAAAACTCTTATGGGAATTGCAGGAAGTACCACCATTGGTGAATCTTATATAAATAGTAAAGCTGCACCAGAAAATGGGCTTTTAGTTGAAGGAAAAGTTAGTATTGGCGGTACGATACCCCGAAATAATCAACAAGCCGAAGACGCTCAAATCTATACTGAAGGCGATGCTTATATAAACGGCACGCTTTATACAAAAGATTTAAGCATTACAGATAATGTAGAATTTGCAGAATCAACCCAATTATCCATTGCTGAATTAAACATTAGTAAAAATGCTTTCTTAGCAACTACTAAAAACAATCAAGTTAGTATCGGTACCCAGCAAAAGCCGAATGCAAAGACTCTTATGGGAATTGCGGGAAGTACTACCATTGGTGAATCTTATATCGATAGTAAAGCTGCACCAGAAAACGGTCTTTTAGTTGAAGGAAAGGTCAGTATTGGTGGTACTATACCTCGAAACAACGAAGCTAGAACATCACAACTTTACGTTAAGGGCAACGCTTATATTAATGATACTTTGTTAACAGATACCATTGTCTATAACCAAATGATGCAGCGCTCTTCACAGCAGTATAAAGATAATATTACCGAGCTTTCCATTCCAGAAAGTTTGCAAATATTAGAAGATTTAAAGCCTGTTAAATACAGTTATATAACAGATGAAACTAAAAGAATTCACGCTGGATTTATTGCCGAAAAATCTCCGGAAATTTTTACTTCTCCTGACAAAACAATGCTTAATTCCACGGGGATTATCGCAATATTAACCAATGTATTAAAAGAACATATTCATACAAATTCTGCTTTGAATCGCGTCATTGCCAATCAGCAGCAAGAAATTGCTAACTTACGAAAAAGAGTAAATAAATTAGAAGAAAAAAATAATAAATTATTTTGGTAAGTTAGACTCGTCCAAAATATAATCTAGACACTATTTGCAGGTTCATTTATTTTTTTCAATTGGTGTAGAAGAATGCTCTAACATCTCCTTCGCCATTTTTCGATGAATTATATTGACTAATTTCACACCTATTCTTTGACGACAGCGAACTAATATTGAGGCCTCAAAGGTGTTTCATTACTATAAGATAATATCCCTATCAAATATTTTAGATAAGGGTTGTTCTTGATTTACCAAATCAGTCTCTCTATCACTTATTCCTAATTTCTCTTTAATAATTAACGCCCTTAGTGCCATAGGAAAAGATTTAGCAGGTGCCCTTATATCCTCGGAAAAAGTTGAAGCATATTCTTCTTAAAATTCTGACCAAGGTATTAATTAAGCCATCATTACCCAACGATTATCTTCCGACAACTTTCCCTCAAAAGCGAGTTCAAAGTTTTCTAATGATATTTGGGCTTGCTCCTCAAAACGGTATACAAATACTAAAGTACGCGCAGCGTACTACTCGCGGTAATGCAAAGGTTTCGAGTTATTTTAAAGTTTTTTCTTGCACCTGAATATATTCCTCTGGTCTGAAAATGTATGCTGCACAACATTTTCGTGTTAATTCAGCAAGCCCTACATAGCTTGTCGGCTATGAAGATATAAATGACTATGAAACTCTACCTCACGATCCAATATTTACACTTGCAGTTGGAAAAGTAATTAACGCTCCCTAGTAAGGGATTGTCTGCAATTTGAGAGCTTGATTTTTGTTTAATTCCCATTATGGGTATGTAAATATTTATATGTTTTCTGGGAATACTAATTTTATCAAGGCAAAAACAAACGTCTACCATGAGGTAAGCATAAATGACTAATGCAAGTTCCGTTCTTGTGATTCCCGGATATCAAATTAGCTCTCAACTGTATGCAGGCTCTAGAACTAGAGTATATCGAGCAATCCGAGGGCTAGAATCACTTGCAGTAGTTGTGAAATTGCTGACATCTGAATATCCCGGCTTCAACGAATTACTGCAATTTCGTAACCAGTACACCATTAGCAAAAATCTCAACATTCCCGGTATTATTCGTCCTTTATCATTAGAAACTTATGGTAATGGTTATCTTTTAGTGATGGAAGATAGGGGAGAAATTTCTTTACGAGAATACACTAAAACAACAACTCTTTCACTTGTCGAATTTTTGGAGATAGCTATTCAATTAACTAACATTCTCCACGCTTTACGCCAAAACTGTGTTATCCATAAAGACATCAAACCCGCAAACATACTGATTCATCCAGAAACAAAAGAAGTTAACCTGATAGACTTTAGTATTGCTTCTGTGTTGCCCAAAGAAACTCAAGAAATTAAAAATCCTAATGTTTTAGAAGGAACTCTCGCTTATATTTCCCCCGAGCAGACAGGTAGAATGAATCGAGGGATAGACTACCGCAGCGATTTTTATTCTCTAGGTGTGACATTTTATGAATTATTAATAGGAGAATTACCATTTACATCTGAGGATCCTATGGAATTGGTGCATTGTCACATTGCTAAAAAACCTACGGCATTGGGAAACAGGTTTGGGGGAACAGGTAGCAGGGAAAATATCCCAGAAGTACTTTCAGATATTGTCATTAAATTAATGGCAAAAAACGCCGAAGAAAGATACCAGAGTGCTTTGGGATTAAAATATGATTTAGATAATTGTTTATATCAACTAAAAGAAACTGGCAAAATTATAGATTTTGAAATAGCCCAGAAAGACATATGCGATCGCTTTCTCATCCCCGAAAAACTTTATGGACGAGAAACAGAAGTTGTAACCTTGCTAGAAGCTTTTGAGCGTGTCACTAACGGCAATTCAGAAATGATGCTAGTAGCAGGATTTTCTGGAATTGGCAAAACTGCGGTAATCAATGAAGTCCACAAACCAATCGTGCGGCAGCGTGGCTACTTCATTAAAGGCAAATTTGACCAATTTAATCGCAATATTCCCTTATCTGCGTTTGTTCAAGCCTTTCGTGACTTGATGGCACAGCTGCTGAGTGAAAGTGATGTTCAACTAGCAGCATGGAAAACCAAAATCCTCGCCGCAGTAGGAGAAAACGGACAAGTAATTGTGGAGGTGATTCCTGAACTAGAGCGGATTATCGGTAAACAACCCCCTATCCCTGAACTATCAGGCAGTGCTGCTCAAAATCGCTTCAACTTACTATTTCAAAAATTCATCCAACTGTTTACTACCAAAGAGCATCCCTTGGTGATGTTCCTGGATGACTTGCAGTGGGCAGATTCAGCTTCCCTAAACTTGTTGCAGTTATTGATGAGTGAAGCTGGTGGTGGATATTTACTGATTCTGGGAGCCTATCGAGACAATGAGGTATTTGCGGCGCATCCTTTGATGTTGACTCTGGAACAGATTCAGAAAGCAGAAGCGCCAGTGAATACGATTTTCCTAGAACCTTTAAGGGAAATCACGGTGAATCAGTTGGTAGCAGATACCTTGACTTGTAACGAGGAACTGGCTCAACCCCTGACAAAGTTGGTGTATCAAAAAACTAAAGGAAATCCCTTTTTTACAACTCAGTTTCTCAAAGCATTGTATGAAGATGGTTGGATTGAGTTCCAGTCAGAACTGGGTTCTTGGCAATGCGATATAGCGGCAGTGCAGCAGTTAGCATTGACGGATGATGTGGTGGACTTCATGGCATTGCAGTTGCAGAAACTTTCAGTGGAGACGCAAGCAGTTTTGAAATTGGCGGCTTGTATTGGTAACCAATTTGATTTGATTACTCTGGCAATTATTTCCGAACAATCTCCTGTTGAAACAGCAACTAACCTCTGGAAAGCATTACAGGAAGGGCTAATTCTGCCACAAAGTCAAGTGTATAAATTTTATCTGAGCCGTGATGAGTCAGATAGGAATACTAAAAACATCGAAAACGTAGGCTATCGGTTTTTGCACGATCGCGTCCAACAAGCTGCTTATTCTCTAATTCCCGATAACCAAAAACAAGCAACTCATCTAAAAATCGGTGAACTCTTACTCCAAAAAATACCAGCAACGAAGCGAGAAGAAAAAATCTTTGATATTGTTAATCAATTAAATTATGGTGTTGAACTAATTACGGAATCGGCAGAACGAGAAAAACTTGCGACTTTAAATTTATCTGCTGGCTCGAAAGCGAGATTCTCTAATGCTTATAATGCTGCAACCGAATATGCTACTGATGGGATTAAATTGTTAAAAGCAGATTGTTGGCATAGTCAGTATCAGTTGGCATTAGAATTGCACAACCTAGCAGCAGAAGCAGCTTATTTGGCTGGCAATTTTGAATTGATGGCGGAATTTATCCAAAAAGTTTTAGATAGCGTTGAAAATCCCTTTGATAAAATCAAAGTTTATGAAATACAAATTCAAGCCTATGGCGCACAAAATCAACCATTAGCAGCAGTTAAACTTGGACAAGAAATTTTGAAATTATTGGGAATCGAACTCCCGGAAAATATTAGTAATTCTGACATACAGGCTCAACTAAATCAAACTCAATCTCTTTTTGCCGAACAATCTATTGAAGATTTAATTAATCTGCCTGTGATGACGGATAAAACAGCTTTGGCAGCAATGAAAATTTTATCAAACATTACGACTTTTGTGTTTCAAGCAGTTCCAGAGCTATACGTTTTCGTGCCATCGACGCAAGTGAGTCTTTCTGTTAAATATGGTAATTCTGAGCAGTCAGCTTTTGGTTATATAGGCTATGGAATTATTCTCAGTGGGTTAGTTGAAGATATTGATTCTAGCTATAGATTTGGTCAATTAGCGCTTGATGTTTTAAGTCAATTTGATACCAAAGAAATGACTTCAAAAGTGATAAACGGATTTGATTGTTTGATTCGGCATTGGAAGAAACATACTCAAGAAACCGTACAATCGCTCTGGCAGTGTTACTCAGTTGGGTTAGAAACAGGAGATTTAGAGTTTGCGGGAATGAGCCTCCGTTACTACGATACTCATCTATATTTCCTTGGTCGAGAGCTTAAGGCTTTAGCCACAGAGATGGCAACCCATACCCAGGCATTCCAGCAAATGAAGCAATACAGGTTTGTTCAACACAATCAAATTCAAATGCAGAGAGCTTTAAATTTATTAGGAGAAGTTGATGATGTCTTGTGTTTGAAAGGTGAAGCCTGTGATGAAGAGACTTTGCTTCCCCTAATTATGAATGATGGATTTGCACTGATCGAATTTTATTTTACTAAGCTTCAACTCAGTTATTTGTTTGGCAAATATGAACTGGCTCATGAATACGCAGCCCAAGTAGACCGCTACGCTTCTGGTGGTCGATCTTTCGTTATTTCTCGACAATGCAATTTTTACAAATCTCTAGTAAAACTTGCTATATTTTTAAATGTTAGTCAAGATACACAAACACAGCTTCTAAATCAAGTTACAGATAACCAAGAAAAAATGCAACTATGGGCACAACACTGCCCAATGAATGTTTTACACCAATATTATTTAGTAGAAGCTGAAAAATACCGGGTTTTAGGTCAGAATTATGAAGCAGGAGATTTTTACGATCGTGCCATAGGCAAAGCTAAAGAAAACGGCTACATCCAAGAAGAAGCCTTAGCCAAGGAACTGGCTGCCAAGTTCTATCTTAACTGGGGCAAAGAAAAAATTGCCAGCGCCTATATGCAGGAAGCTTATTACTGCTACGCCCGTTGGGGAGCCAAAGCTAAAACAGATTACTTAGAAAAATGCTATCCCAAACTACTAAAGCCCATCCTATTACAACAACGAATTAACCTCAATCCCTGGGAAACTATAGGAAACATTAGTGTTGCTCAGACAATTTCGTCTACTATCACTTCTACTACTGCCAGCCACACTATTTCCGATGCCCTCGATTTTAGTTCCCTTCTTAAAGCCGCTCAAACTATTTCTAGTCGCATCGAATTAGACCAACTCGTTACCTGTCTTACCAAAATTATTCTGGAAAACTCCGGTGCCAAAAAATCTGCATTAGTTCTTCCTGAAAATGCAACTTGGCAAGTTAAAGCAATTACTTCGATTAATCATCAACAAAATTCACCACTTCCAACACAAACCATCCTTGACTCACAATCAATAGATACTTGCGAAGATATTCCCAGAAAAATTATTAACTATGTCAAGAATACCCAAGAAACCATCGTTATAGATAATTGCCAAACAGATATTCCTGGACTAATTGGGGAATATATGATCGAACATCAACCCCAAAGTATTTTATGCATGCCAATTACTAATCAAGGACATTTAGTAGCAATTCTTTATTTAGAAAATAAACTTATAAGCGGCGTATTTACCCAAGAGCGTCTACAAGTCATCAATTTACTTTCCTCCCAAGCTGCAATCTCCTTAGAAAATGCTCAACTTTATCAACAAGCCCAACAAGCATTAGAAGATTTAAAAAACGCACAATTAAAAATAGTTCAAAGTGAAAAAATGTCTGCACTCGGTAATTTAGTCGCTGGTGTGGCACATGAAATGAATAATCCTTTGGGTTTCATTTCTGCGACTCTCGAACAAAGTAAACCCGCCCTTGCCGATATTGTAGAACACCTGGGATTATATCAAGAAAATTTATCAGAACCTGGCGAGGAAATTATTGAACATGCAGAAGAAATCGACTTGGACTACAGCCTAGAAGATTTACCTAAGATGATAGATTCAATGGTGATGGCTTGCGATAGATTGAAAAATATTAGCACAAGTTTGAGAACTTTCTCTCGTGCTGATAAAGATTACAAAGTAAAGTTCAATATCCATGATGGGCTAGATAGCACAATTTTAATTCTCAAACATCGCCTCAAAGCCAATGACAAACGTCCAGCAATTGAAGTTATCGCCGATTATGGGGAAATATCACAAATTGAGTGTTTTCCCGGTCAATTAAATCAGGTATTTATGAATCTTTTAGCTAATGCCATTGATGCTTTAGATGAGTCTAATGATGGACGGAGTTATGAGGATATTAAAGCTAATCCCAACAAAATTATCATTAAAACTCTAACTGAAAATGAACAAATCAAAATATTAATTAGTGATAATGGTAAAGGAATGAGTCAAGAGGTGAAAACACAAATATTTGACCATTTATTTACTACTAAAGGTGTCGGTAAAGGTACTGGTTTGGGATTAGCGATTGCTAAACAAATTGTTGAGGAAAAACATGAGGGTTGCCTAGAAGTAGAATCCGAGTTGGGAAAAGGTACGTCATTTTATATCAAACTGCCAATAATCAGTTGAATAATCTCATTGACATCAAAATAACCAATAACATGATGCGGTGGTGGAAGGAACGAGTTTAGTAAGATGAAGCTTTTTTTAGTCGATGAGACACCAGCACGAAGGCGGGAATCCGTTTTTAGCTACAAACCATCAAAAAATCAGGAGTCAAATAAATGTTGGATTGTATTGTAATTGGAGCTGGCCCAGGAGGTCTAGTTACCACCAAAGAATTACTCGAACAAGGACTCAGCGAGGTCGTTTGTTTGGAGCAAGCAGAAAGTGTCGGAGGCGTTTTTGCCAATACCTATGACAATTTAGTGCTAACTTCCTCTTGCACTTATAGTATGTTTTCGGACTTTTGGATGGGTAATGGAAACCAACACAAATTTTGGACGAAGAACGAAGCTGTTGACTATTGGAAACGATATGCCAAACATTTTGGCGTTTTGGGTAAAATTCGCTTCAATTCTAAAGTTGTTGCGGTGACTGAGCAAGGTAATCGAGGGTGGCAAGTTCAACTGCTCTCTGGAGAGACTTTGCGCTCAAAACGAGTGGCATTGGCGATTGGCAACAACAGTATTCCAAATTATCCCCAGTGGAAAGATTCATTAACTGAGGTGGAGTTTTCTCATTCCCAAAAATATCGCAATGCAAGTAACTTTGTAGGCAAAAATGTATTAGTGGTGGGCGGAGGCGAGTCAGCTTCAGACATAGCCCTAGAAATATCTGGAGTTGCCAAAAATTGCTGGGTTAGCCTTCGTAATTCAACTGGGTTTGTAGTACCTCGCAAGAGAGGCAAACGTGCTAATGACATCAGTACTAATAGAGGTATATACGGATTGCCAAGAGAATATGGTCATACTCTGAGTAAAATTATCTCTCGCCAGTGGTCGAGCTACAAAGATCCAATCGAGAAAACAGCAGTTAGGCTGAACGAGAAGGTCAAATCTCGAAATGGACTTTGGGGAACTTATGGAACTAAAACTTATGCCTTACCCAAGGCAATCGCCCATCATGGGTGTAAAGTCGTCGGTGAAATAATCGGCGTAGAAGATGGGGGCAGAACGCTACTGGCTGTCGATGGAGAAACCCTGCATTCGGTAGATGCCGTAGTATTTTGTACTGGCTACCAAAACTATATGTCTTTCCTTCCCGAAGAACTCAAGAAAACTGACCCTCGAAGTCTTTACAAACATATGTTCCATTCCCGGTATCGAGATCGGATAGTTTGGATTGGCTTGGCACGTCCGGGGTTCGGTAGTCAGTTTCCAATAATGGAAATGCAAGCCCGATTGTTTAGCTTAATCTGTACTGGCGAAAAAACTCTTCCTGCTGCTGTCGCAATGGAGAAAGCCGCATCTGTAGACCGACAGAAGTATTTACAACAGTTTGAACATAATGCCCATCGCATCCGTAGTTTGGTTGATTATCATATTTATATGGATGAACTAGCCGATTTAATTGGCTGTAAACCTCCTTTGTGGAAATACTTTTTCTTACATCCTCGCCTCTGGTTACGTCTGGTATATGGTGCGACTCAGGCAACTCAGTTTCGTTTGCGAGGTCCAGGACAGAAGGAAACTTGGGCTAAAGAAGCGATCGCTAAATTACCGGTTGTTCAATTTAATTATTTCTTTCTAGCTGGTCTAAGAGGTCGCGCCATCTATAGCTTCAAGGCTATCGTTAAGGGGATGGGACTAATCCGGGAGCAACGCGATTTCGTAAAAATGAGTGCGATCGCCAAGATTCAATCTGCGTATCTAAAATATTTAAGACATTAATTTGTTTTAGCTGACAATCTTAACGGCACAAACGTTTTCGCCATTCATCTTTTTGGCTAAGTATTATGAAAATATACTGAACTTATATATGAAGATTCACTGAAAATACATAAAAAAAACGATACAAATTCAATAATTTTCTCAGTTGCCAAAATACTTCTTTATAAGACAACATAGAAGCATGAACGCATATATTTTCGGCTAAATAAGCAAAAAATTTTGGTTCTCCCGGAGAAATTGGCTATGATAAATTAATCATAAAAAAAGGTTAAAATAATTGATGTAGCAAGGTTATAGCAATATAAAATTTAAAGTTTAAATTTTAATAAAAATGTGCTTTTTTTGTCTAAAATCCTTGCTATATCACAATTAAAGTTGGTATTAAATATTAATTTACATAACTAGTCTGGGAGACCTAAAATCTTTCAGTAATTTTGAAACAGAATTGAGCAAAAACTCTCAAATTTAAAAAATTAAGGTATAACATGTTAACTTTACAATCGATAGAAAATGTTGAGGATGTAATATCGTCAATAGAAAATTTTGAGGATACACTATCTTCAATAGAAGATGTTGAAAATGCACTACAGTTAAAATTTCATAAGCAAGTAACTGAGCCGGGCATAAAGAATCCAGTCAAGTTTTTGCAAAGATGGTCATATCTTTCTACCCAAGTAACACGACTTGCTGGAGCTGCATTGAGTCGCGCACATCTCGCAGACATTCAATACTTATTAGCAGAAATTGCTTACAGCGAGTGTGGTCTGGGAAATAAAGACGAAACTCACAGTAAACTAATGATTGAGTTGATTAATAAATCTCCTCATGCTGATGCCATTACTCAAAGATTAGATACATACTTCTTAAATTTATTTGAAGAAACAATTCTCGAATTATCCCAGATGAGCCAAGAAGAAGCAGTTGGATTTATTGTTTCCCTAGAAGCTCCTGCTTATCAAATTCTGGAATTGCTAAAACAAACTTCTATAGCTGTTGGTATTTTTGAAGTGGACTTCTTAAACTCTGAGTATTTTTTGATTCATGATGCTATGGAAAAAGAACACCAAAAATCATGTAATGAATCAATGCAAGTTGTTGTAGATAATGGATTGGAATTAAGTAAAATTTACAAGGGCGGCGAGAGAGGAATTAAGTTTCTTGTTGAATTCCTTGGGTGCTGATTTTTGAGGTAGACTTCTTCAACTATGAGTATTTTTTGACTCATACATAATGACTCATGACACTCGATTTTTGGGTAAAAACAAACGGTACTTGGATCAATGCCATCAGTGTTATTTTGGGTACAGCTGGCGGTATGCTCTTGAAACACCGCCTTCCCTTGAGAATGCAGCGTATTATCACCCAAGGAGTAGCGTTGATTACCCTATTCATTGGTTTTCACATGGCTCAAAGCCTGTTACAAGTCAAAAATAGTCGAGTTGATGGGGTCGTATTAGGACTAGTTGCCATCATCATCGGCGGGCTGTTGGGTGAATGGTGGCATCTAGAAGAGAGGCTTTATCGGGTGGGGGAGTTTCTGAAAGTACGCTTTCAAAAAAGTGGCTATTTCACAGAGGGGTTTGTTGCCGGTAGTTTGCTATTCTGTGTGGGACCAATGGCTTTAATAGGCAGTCTCAACAACGGTTTAACCGGGAATAACACTCTGCTGATATTGAAAGCGACAATGGATGGTATAACTTCTATAGCTCTTGGTAGTAGCTTTGGTATCGGAGTCGGATTTTCATCTTTAGTAATTCTGGTTTACCAAGGCGGTGTCTCCCTCTTAGCTGGATTTTTAATTCAATCTTTACCAGATCCAACTCACGATCCCCACTTATTGCTGATTACTGGTGTGGGTGGTTTAACAGTTATAGGTTTGGGATTTAACTTATTAGAAGTGTCTCAGGTGAGAGTAGCTTCCTTTCTCCCAGCCTTGCTCGTAGCACCACTTCTCTATTTTTTGTGCCAGTAAATCGAACAGTTTTTTTTATCAAGGGTGCAAACTGGAAGATTTTGTGGCTATAGAATAGTTAGACTTAATACATATTTTTGAGCCAATCACTACACCCGGATTTCTCGCAAATGAGAAATCCGGGTTATATCATGTTCGGATAAACAGTTCTCAATGCGATTAGAACGCTGAATGCTTCGCACAACAAACAATGACAATTCTGAAGTGCCGAATGTGGGCGATTTTATAACTGTGGTAACTGCGCTATTGTATCCACATCTTCAGGAATTAACAGCTCGTCGCCATTTTTCTCAAATTCGCATATAGATTCTGGTTTTACGGGACAGGTTTTGTTTTTAATGGGATTTTCGCCGACAAAAAGCCAAGTTAAATTGGTTAATTGGGAAAGCGGGGATAAATCACCTATCTGATTTGATTCAAGGAAAAGAAAATTTAGGTTAGTTAATCGAGATAGGGGAGATAAGTCGCTGATTTGATTGTAAGAAAGATAAAGTTCTTTTAAATTAGTTAGCTGGGCAAGGGGTGACAAGTCGCTAATTTTATGGGACGAAAGGTCTAGTATTTGTTTTTTTCTGAGTTTTTGCTGGGCGCGATCGCAGTTATTTGTACCAGCTTTTCGCAGTAAAACTTTAACTGTATATTTTGTTTGCTTGGGTAAGCTCTCTTTGTGCTTACACAATTGAGTAAAGCTGGGAATAGGTTTTTGGTTTCTTTTTCTGGGAACAGCTGCAGTCGGTTTAGCATTTACTATGGTGATTCCCATCAGTGCTATACAAACTAAACGTATAAATTTCATCGGTTTATAGTATTTTTTAATATCAACAAGGTTATTAAACCCAGCAAAATCGAAATAATCAAGTTATATATGACACTTTGTATTATTTCTTGACAGTATAATTATTAACTAGATAATACTGATATCCGATTTATTTAATTCTTACGAACTATCTAATACCATTTCTTTATAAAGATGCGCCCCTATGAAAGCCCGTGTAGACGGTGAATCTAGTTGGGGGTGTCGGTTTCCATCCCCCAAACTAGTACTCTGGCAAGCCACAATTGCCGGGTAAGGGCAGGCAGGGGGAGCAGGGGAAGCGGAGGGAGCAGGGGGAGAAAAAACTTTTTATTTCCACGCTAAACCCAGCAAAGTTCGCTTGGCGAACCACTAGTGTTCGCGGAGCGTCTCCCGGAGGGAGATACCCGGAGGGGCTTTGTTTAAGTAGCCCCACTCTTATAGAGTGAGGGCTATTGAGCGCAGCCTCATACAGAATTGATATAAGGTATTAATATTTTTCTATTTCTAATTCCCAAAAGACATCTCTCCAAAGCTCCTTCCTCACGGGAGAGAGGCTTTTGAATCCCCATTCCCACATCTGGGAGGGGTTAAGGGGTTAGCTTTTAGGGATTGGGAATATAAATATATTGCTTTAAATTCTCTAAATCCTTTTTAAAATACCCATAACTTGATGCTTTTGCAAAACTCTTATTAAATGTTGTGCTTGAAGTTTGTATAAAGGTACTTTTAAAGTCTGAGGTAAATTATTGATTAATTCTCTGGCTTTATCTAAAGGGTAGTTGGAAATTTTGGCAATTTGATTTGCTCCTTCAAATTTGGCTTCTTCTGTATTGGCGCTTTGAATGACTACTTGCCAATTTTTGGGATAAATACCAATTCTTCCTGCTTCCATTCTTTTCAACCCATCGATGGTTGCAAGAACAGTTAAACTGATACCTGGTTCTATTTGCTTGTATGCTTTAGGCATTAACTCTCCTTGTAGCGGTGGTTTTTGATATAAAATTGGTACTACACCATAGCCGTAAGCAATTTCGGAAAGCATTAAACCATTTAAAGTATCAACTTCAGTAAATTGATATTCCGTGACTAAAACTGTTTGGTTGTGTAAACGGAATAAGTCAAGAATGTTTTCACCAAATGCGGCTCCGGCAAAGGCTTCTGCTGCGACTGCGTAAGCTGATATTATTTGAGCTTTGGGTAATATTTGAGCCAAGTTTTCACTCAAACGCTGCCCAAAAGTACGAATTACTAAATTACTTTTGGGGTTAATTTTTAAAGCTTTTAGTCCCATTTCCACGTTTAACATTTCGTCTTCGCTAGTAGCAATTACGCTTTTCGCTGTGGAAAGATTTACTTTAGTCAAAGACTGGTTTAAATCACCTTTGAATAAAGGTATATCTGGTAAATGATTGTCATCAAAGTCGTCTTCTAAGGCAATCGCGACTAAGGGTTGATTGAATTGCTGTAATATCTTTGCTGCTTTACTACCAACTCTTTTAATGCCAATAATTACTATATGCTCTTCTTCGGGAACTGGAGAGCGTTTTTTGGAAAATAGAAATTTAGTTGATAAGAGTTTTTCGGTAGCCAGCGCATATAATACCCCAACAAAAGCTGTTCCAGCTACCGCTAACGCCAAAGCTAAAAATTGCAAAATTATCGAGTTGGGCTGTACGCTATACAAAAAATCTGCATATCCACCCAAGAGTAAACTAATTGTCAGATATAAAGGATTTACAGAAGTCGAATTTCCTACTAATACATAAAAGAGTATGGTTCCTACAGTTACCAAGCCAATGGTTACTAAAATTGAAACAATTACCAACCGACGAATTTGGGAACCAGAATGCCAATAATCTAAAAACTTTTTTCTAATTTTAATTTGATTAAAAATATTTGCTGGCTCTTTCCATATTTGCTTTTTCTTGGGAGTATTATTAATCGCACCTTTTTTTTGTTTTGATAACAACCTATCAAATTGTTCTACATATATCAGAGTCGAATCTTCCTTAATTACTGTTTCAGAATCCCAATCATAAAAGCAATTAAAGGCATCATATTTATTCGGTAAATAGCACAGTAACTTTCGAGAGCCAGAATTTATTTCAAAAAGCTGACGACGGTGAAAAATATCTCTATCACGAACTTTATGCTGAAAGACTCCCAGCCAATTATTATTTAAATTAAAAAATCCTAACGAATCTCCCCCTAAAGCCGCAAGAGCAAAGGATGCAGCCGATAAATGAATGGGATCGTAACCAACATAATTGCTTAACTGCTCCTCTAAAAGTTGATTTAAATTTTCCTTCGTCGAACGAACTACCAAGCGAGCATTTTTGTTAAGTTGTCTGACAGCGATGGCAGTTTCGGCGTTAATCAATTCGTCGCTAGTGACAATCAAAACAGCACGGCAAAGTTCAATTTTCGCACGCTCAAAAGTGCTATTTTGACGACAGTCACCGATAATTAGTTCATCGAGCAATTTATCTACACCGGGAATTCTCCAACTTTTCGGCTCTACTAACTCAATTCCAACCACCTTTACCCCGAATTGTTTCAAAGCAATTACGCATTGCTGCCCCAATCCTCCTAAACCACATATTAGAAAACGCTCTTCTGTAGCAGGTTTATGTTCTCCCATGACTTAATTTTGGATTCTATATTAGTTAAGACGGTTAAAATTTACAAATTTTGAAACAGTTATTATTCCTTATAAAAAGAAATAGTAAATCATTAGAATGTATTTAATATATATACAGTTGATTTATCGGTATTTTACGAAAAAGGTTTGATACTCATTCAAACAGCCGCAAAAATCATAGCATAGTATATTAATATACTTATAGCTATACGCCATGACTAAAGCAGTAAAGATAGTTAGAAATTTGATTATAGGTTTTGCTTTAATTACAATGATTTCAGCAATCGGCGTTTATGGTTTAATTATTTTCGTCTTTTCTGCCGAGAATGTAGAGGAATATGAAAGTAAACAAGCGCTATCAAGCCTACAAATAAGGTTTGCAAAAGGAAATATTTCTAATGCTTATGTAGCAACTTCTACTTATTGGCACGATTATAATTATTACGCTCGTTTTAATGCAAAAGCAGACTTTATCGAGAAATTTATCGTCGAAACCAAAAATAACAGAAATAAACTTCAAGAAGAACCTATAGATTCTAAGGCTTGCCAAATAATACTCTCTGAAAAAATTAGACTTTCGTGGTGGAATCCGCAAGAGTTTGACGTAGATAAATGCTATTCAGATAAGAATATTTCACCTGGTACCTTTTCCGTATTGCTTTATCATCCCGAAAGCAGAACTGCATTTTATTACCACCATAATAATTAGCATCTCAATGCAGAATATGTATTTTGAAAGAGGTGGGAGAGGGGATAGATTATAGAAGAAAAAATTCCCATCACTCCATTACCCATTACTCCATCACTTCATGACGTATCTGGATTTTTCCCATAAACCCAAACCTCGCTGTTTAGCATTAGCTTCTGCTACCAAATACTGGATTCTGCTTTCATAACAATTTTGCTCTACAGAAGTTTTATCTACAACAGCTTTACCTTCTTTAACCATTTGCAGATTTATCGATTTATTATTTAAAAATACTTCCCCAACAATTTGCGATTCCTTATAGGTATCTGCAAACCTAATAACTATAGGATTACCATTCGGTAAAAGTTGTTTCAATCTTTGATTAGCTTCATCTCTACGAGATTTTCGAGTTGGTATGTGAATGCAAGCCATCTTTACAGTGGCTACTTGCCCGCTGACATTTTTTGCACGAATGGTTTCCCCATCTACCACACCCACCACAGTTGCGAGTATCAACATTAATTCTGTTAAAGAAGTCATTTTTTATTTTAAAAAAGAATATAAGTAATACCATGTTACTTTAATAACTGCGTATTTGGTGAAGTTTAACTCATATTTGACGCAGGGATTTTATACTCCCATTACCCTCTAAAATTTTCGATCAAATTTCTCTCCATAAAAATGCGGAATTCTTCTGAAAGAAATTGAAGGTTACTAAGGATGGCTGATTGTCTATTCTCCTCATAGAATAGAGTTATTCCGGCAGGGAGTATGATTTTTTTTAGCTCAAATTTTACTGACTAGGATTTGTATCGTTAGCGTTATCAGAAAGCATCTGTGGCATTTAATTTTCGAGGCTTCTAATAAACGTCTGCGTAAAAACCTTTGTAGGAAATAAGAAATTAAAGATGAATCAGAATCAACCGAAATTCAACTACGGTGAAGCTCTACAAAAGTCTAATCTTTTCTACCTAGTTCAGCGTTCTGGAGATTTGCCCGACGATTATGTTATTTCTTGGCGCGATGATTCTGCTGTTAATGACGGTGCCGATGTCAACCGCGATTTAAGTGGTGGATACTACGATGCAGGCGACCATGTTAAATTCGGCTTTCCGATGGCAGCCTCAATGACGATGCTTGGCTGGGGCGTAATCGAATATACCGAGGGCTATAAGAAAGTTGGTCAGTTTGACAATACCCTTGAGAATATCAGATGGGGAACTGACTATCTTCTTAAAGCATACGACGATAAAGGAACTGCAACTACATCAGATGATGTTTTCTGGGGGCAAGTAGGTAACGGTCAAATAGACCATGCTTACTGGGGAGCGCCTGAAGACATGACTATGCCTAGACCAGCTTTTAAGGTAGATGCACAAAACCCCGGTTCGGATTTAACCGCAGAAAGCGCTGCTGCATTAGCTTCTGCTTCCATTGCTTTCCGCTCTACTGATGCAGCTTATGCCGATAAGCTCTTGGAGAAAGCTAAAGGGCTTTATGAATTTGCGGAGCAATATCAAGGTGCATACACTGATTCCATCACTAATACTCGGAGTTTCTACAATTCTTGGAGCGGCTATGAAGATGAACTGGCTTGGGGAGCAGTTTGGTTGCACAAAGCGATTCAGGCAAACGGCGAGACGGATAGCCAATACCTAGATAAAGCACAAAACTACTACAAAGGTATTACTCCTGGCTGGACGCATAATTGGGACGAAAAATCTTATGGTACTGCTATTCTATTAGCTCAACTGACAGATAAATCTCAATACAAGCAGGATGTAGAAGCTTGGTTAGATAACTGGGCAGATCCTAATGGTGGCATCCAGAAAACTGCTGGCGGTTTAGCCTGGTTGGATCAATGGGGTTCGCTACGCTATACAGCAAATACTGCTTTTTTAGCCGGTGTTTATGGTGACACTGTTAACGATAAACAAGGAAAATACACGGAGTTTTCTGAAAGCCAGATTAACTATATTTTAGGAGACAATCCTAATAATTTTAGTTACATGGTGGGTTTTGGTGAGAACTACCCCCAAAATCCTCACCACCGAGCAGCTTCTGGTACGACTAATATCGGTGACTCTGACTCTAATGAATACACTCTCTACGGTGCATTAGTTGGTGGTCCCTCTGCACCAAATGATGATGCTTATCAAGATAAGCGTACCGACTATATCGCCAATGAAGTTGCATTAGACTACAATGCAGCTTTTACCGGCGCTCTAGCACGCATGACTGAGCAATTCGGTGGGGAAGCACTGACTGAAATTCCTGGTATTAACCTTGATGGAAGTACTAATCCCAACGACTCGGGTGGCAATGATAATCCCGACGTAGATAATCCCAACGATTCGGGTGGCAATGATAATCCCGACGTAGATAATCCCAACGATTCGGGTGGTAACGATAATCCCGACGTAGATAATCCCAACGATTCGGGTGGTAATGATAATCCCGACGTAGATAATCCCAACGATTCGGGTGGTAATGATAATCCCGGTGGAGATAATCCCAATGATTCGGGTGGTAATGATAATCCCGATGGAGATACCGGAACATTAAAGGATGTCCAATTCTCTGTAGTAAATCAATGGAATAATGGCTTTACAGGCAAAATCAAAATTACTAACAACAGCAATCAAGCTATTGATGGCTGGGAGTTGGAATTTAATGCTCCTTTCGAGATAAAAAACACGTGGGACGCTAGTATTGAAAGCGATGAAGGAAACGAATATGTCATCAAGAATCTCGGCTATAACCGTTTAATTGCGTCAGGAGAATCAGTTGAGTTTGGTTTCCAAGGTAGTTATTCTGGTGATATCAATTTAGCTATTGATAATGTAGAGCTTAATGGAACGGGAAATCTTAGCAGTGCGGTTGGTTTAACCGATAGTAATCCAATCGTTCCAGCTACTGCTAGCGATAACCCTGATGAAAGTAGTAATCCAATCGATCCAATTACTGGTAGCGGTGATAATTCCAATACAGATAACAATCCAACCGATCCAATTACTAGTGGTGGTAATCCCGATTCAGCTAATGAAGCAATTGATAATGTCGTTTTCTCTCTAGTAAATCAATGGAATAATGGTTTTACAGCCAATGTAAAAATTACCAACAACAGCAATGAAGTTGTAAACGGTTGGGAATTAGAATTGAACACTCCTTTTGAGATTAAAGAAATCTGGAATGGCAGTATTGAAAGTCAGGAAGGAAACGAATATCTGATTCAAGATGTGGGCTGGAATGCCTCCATTGCACCAGGCTCATCCCTTGAGTTTGGCTTTAATGGTATCAATGCCGATGCTATAAGCGAGCAGGATATTATCAACCAAATTAGCTTTTCTTCGGATTCCTTGCCAATTTCTGACTCTTAGATGTAACAGTTTTAGATTTGTAGGGGAGGCTCTCTAGCAGTGTCGTAATCCAACATTACTCTATTCATGTTGGGTTACGGTGCAATTTCTAACTTACTAGTACTACACCACATTAATTTTGAGGAGTTATAAACTTTCTTTTAAAAAACCGCAGAGAGCGCAGAGGGCGCGGAGGAAGAGAGTTCAGAGGATTATCTTGTTAAAAGGGAAATTTCTGTTATCCCTCATTACTTATGTGGCAGAGTACTAGTACTCAAGCAAGCCAATATTGGCTGAGGTAAAGGAGGGGGGAGAGAGGGAAGAGGGGGGAGAGAAAATTGTCTGTATTAACGATACATCCTGCAAAGTTTTCTTGGTGAAGTACTAGTCAAAAAATCATACTTATAAAAGCACTTAACCCAACCTACTGAGCGCGTTGTTAATCAGTTCCTCTACGGTAGAATGGTTCGCAGTTATTTTTGAAGTAATCAGAAAAATAACTTTCAGAACTATCAATTTTAACGAAATCCACGGGTGGATCTGGTATTTCAATGTTGCGAATGCACAAGTCTAAACCCGAAATCACAGCATCCCAATCACCATAATCTTCGATAGCTATAAGGGTATGAGGTTTTTCATCATATGATGGGTCGAAAAAGTGAGCAAGATAAGCGGATTTGACCGATTTAAACTTTGTTAAATAATTTTTTAATACCTCAACCAAAGCCTTGGGATAATTTGCGGGCTGACCAATCATTATTTCGGTTCCACTTTGGACTTCCCTTGCTGAATCTTGGTTAAAAATACTCCCATCTAAAAGAGATGCAATTTCTTCGACTGTAAATTCTTTTCCACAATCATTATTTGGATTTAAAAGTAATTTTTGTCCTTTAGTCATCTCAAAGAAAGTCCTGGCATTAAAACTAACATAATCTGATTCTTCCCTAATAGCTCTTTGCAAAGCTGTAAACGAACTGAAAAATGGTAAATAAACATTACCGTTTATTTCCATAGACTGGATTGAGATGGATTCTTGCTCACCCGCAATTCTTGAACCATAGCTTGGCTTTGAATTAGGGGGTTGTACTAAGAAAATATCGGATTCCAAAATAAGTTTGTAAAAATCATTACGAACAACCGGGTCATTGGCTGCCTTAACTAAAAGTTCTTCTAATTGATTACTAGGATTAAATTCCATTTAATTAATTATTTTAGATATTGAAGCATACTTTAGAATGCTTATTTTACTTACTAAAATAGTCTATAAATTATACTTACGCCTGCGAATTATTTCGTATATTGGTTTAGACAGGAAAATAATTTGCTTAGAAACGGTTGGTTTGAATTCTGTCGTAATCCAATATTAGTAATTTGAAACAACCACAAATAATTTTGGATTAAGGTGCAATTTCTTATTCTTTAACTAAAAACCATATTTATCAAAGCACTGCGAGCGTAACCTACAATTACTATTCTCTTCAATAATTTTAAATTATCGAATGGTGCGTCACGGCATCAACAAATTAACTCTTTCTTACCAAAGTTATTCAAGCCGTGGCACAACGGCAATATTGTGGGAAGAAAATCTACACCACAATTTGCCTCCCCTACAATTACCAATTACCCATTCACCAATCCCTTAAATTTCTCATATAAAGGCAATTGCTTCAAAATCGGGGTCATTTACAGTTTTTAGGTTGGGTTAGGCACCAAAACTAATTTGATTAAAAACGATAACTTTAAATCGTGTCCTAACCCAACATCAATCATTTGAAACAATCACAGATAATGTTGAGTTACGGTACAATTTCTAATTATTTTAATTTGATACAGGATTCTCAACTAGCATTTCCTTCACATATCGCTCAATAACCAATCGCTGTTCTTCGCTTGTTAGGCGATTGGCTTGAATCAGCCAGTCAAGACTAACGCCATTTACCAGTGCTAGAAGAGCGTTGGCTTCAATACCAGGCTTTATATCCTGGCGCAATAAGTTAGCTGCTTGCAACCCTTCAAGCTCCTCTACTAACATCTCTCGCAGTTGTGCTGCGCTCTGCTGATGTTCGCTCATCAGGTTTTCCCGACCAACGGCATATCCTAAAAATGCTACCCAGACTCTCAGTATATCTTGCCGCTCTCTATCTAACGGTAAAAATGCTGAGAGCATGGTGACTAATCTTTCTATTCCCGAAACAGAATCAATTGCTTCTGCCATAAAAGTTTTGAGTTTTTCTGTCACCTGATTTAAAGCGAACAAAATTAACTCTTGCTTATTGCGAAAGTAATGAGTGACAACCCCTGTCGTACAACCCATTTCCTGCGCGATCGCCCTCATGCTAGTACGGTCTAACCCCTCCCGCACAATTACTTGCCAAGCTGCTTGCGATACCTCAAGACGACGCTTTTCCTGGGTCATAGATTCTCAAATAATTCTTCAACTACTAGTTCTTGACAAACTATCATAACAGTTGTTATATACTAAATATGCATAACAACTGTTATGAGGTAAAAGAATGCAGACAACGCAGCGACAACACTACAAGAATCTCTTTACCGATAGTCCTACTCCTCGTTCTGGCTGGGTAGGTATAATAGACCGCTTTATTGGACCAGGAGCAACCCCGGCTGAGTTATGGCTGCAGTTTTTACCAGCAGTCATAGCTGCAATCGCAGCACCTGCTTATGCTCTCACGCTCTCCGATTCCTGGACAGGGCTACAGCTTGGTTTGATAGTTCTGCTGGGGTTTGATTGTGTTGGTGGTATTCTCACCAATGCTACTGCTTCTGCTAAACGCTGGTATCACCGTTCTGGACAAGGGTGGCAACAACATATGATTTTCGTTGCTTCTCATACGATACATATCAGCTTGGTTGCTTTGCTGTTTCGGGAAAGCGATTGGGCGTTTTTAATCGTTGTATCTGCTTATTTACTGATAGCATCCATAGGGATTTTGCGTTCGCCACTTTATCTTCAGCGTCCTATAGCGCTAGGGTTTTACGGATTAGCTTTGCTCGGCGATCGCTATCTATTTTCTCCAACTCTAGGTTTGGAGTGGTTCTTACCTTTTTTGATGTTGAAGCTTTTGGTCAGTCATTTACTTGCAGAAATTCCGTATTCCTCTGATGTCGATAGGCAGTATTGAATGCATCCACATTTTTGATTTTGGGAAAATTATGATGACAACTTTTAACAAATATGCGATTGCCGGACTTTTGGCTTTATCATCCGTTTCCCTAAGCGTGTTAGTACCCGGAGGACCGATTGAAACCCGTAGTTTTTCTCATATAAATCCGATTATTCTAGGAGTATTTAATACCTTCTTAACTTCCCTGAGCATTATTAGTCTATTAATCGTCTATTTTGTTTTGAAGCAAAAGTACTGGGCATCTATAATATCTGCGGTTTGCGGTGTGTCCTATTTTCTGGTGTACGGTTTGGATTTAGCTCGTATATTTCCTGTTTCTCCCGATAAGCTGCTACGCAGCTAAATTGAATAAACAGCGTTACCTTTATTTTTAATCTTGCGGTCCCACTTAATAATAAGACCTCCTTGATTTAACAATTTATTTAATAATTCTTCAAGCTGTTCTACTGATTCAAATAATCTATGAGCTATATATTCTTTCGCTGAGTGCCAAACTAATTCAATTAAATTATAATCTGGACTATATGGTGGTAAGAATTCCAAAATTATATTTGGCATTTCTTTTTCAATTTTCTCTAAAATATCTTTTCTTTTATGAAAGCTGGCATTATCTAAAATAATCACTATTTTAGCTGCATAATCATTAAAATATTCAATTTTATTTCCTTTTTCTACCCATTCTTGTAAAATAAAACTATACAAAAGAGTAAGTTGTTCATAGAATACATCCGCGTCTCCTTTTTTGATGACGAAATTCATTCTTTTTTTATCGTGATAACGTAATCCTCCCATGATATTTACTCTTCCTCTTCTTCTTTGACCGGTTACTTTTTTTCTATGACCTTTTTTACCCCATGTTTTTCTTCTTATAACCCTCAAACTGAATCCGCTTTCATCCCAAAACCATACCTGCAAACGTTCTGGGGTTTCTTTTGTTATTTTTAAATATTCGGATAATTTCTCTTTAAATATCTTACGCTTCTCAGGATTTTGTTTATCCTCCAAGCTATATTTTGCCCACAGGTAAACGAACTTTTTTCTTGATAATATTCTCCTGACTTGAGAGCCACTTAACTTAATTCCTGTTAACTTTTCAAGATAAGTTGCTAATCGAGCAGATGTCCATCGACCAAATTCATATCCATACTCTGACGGTTCTTTATCAACTATTTCTAATAATAAGTCTTCATATTCTTTAGTTGCTTTACGGAAATTACCCTCTCTTCTTCCATCTAACAAACTATCTAAGTTGTCTGGGTCGCCATGAACTGCCCAGTATGCAACTGTTCCATATGCAATATTTAAAAAATCACTAATCTCTTGATATGTTTTTCCATCATTCATCAATAATAAAATTAGAATTTTTTCTCTTACATAAGGGTTCTCATACTCTTTGAGGGCTTTTAGCAGTCGTTCTCTCTGCTCCTTAGAAAGATGATTTTTGGCTGGCATATCTAAATGGCGATCGCACCCGTTACTGATTTTTGTATTATACAATCAAGCTGCGTAGCAGCTTACCATGCCTACAGCACTCTTAAATATTGAAATTCTGGGAATAGTGCTTTCATTACCTTTGATGCTGTTAGCAGGAAAAAGTATTTTTCAAAGTAGTAAGTTGTCTGGAGAAACCAATACTTTCAACCATCAGAGTGATGCGATCGCACTACCTTTAGTTACCCGAAGACGGTTTGCTTATGCTGTTGCTATTGTTTTATTAGCAATTAGCATTATTACTTTTGCTACCAAGTCGGCTATGGGGGTTTGAATATACCAGTTAGTAGGTTGTAGGTTGAGTTAGACACGAAATTAATTTGATTAAAAACGATAAATTTAAATCGTGTCGTAACCCAACACCAGTAATTGAAACAACCATAGATAATGTTGGGTTACGGTGCTATTTCTTATTCCTTAATTAAAAACCATATTTATCAAAGCATCGCGATCGCAACCTACAATTAATATTCTCTTCAATAATTTTAAATTATCGAATGGTGCGTCACGGCATCAATAAATTAACTCTTTCTTACCAAAGTTATTCAAGCCGTGGCACAACGGCAATATTGTGGGAAGAAAATCTACACCACAATTTGCCTCCCCTACAATTACCAATTACCAATTACCAATTACCAATTACCCATTCACCAATTCCTTAAATTTATCATCTTCTGCAATCGCTTCAAAATCTGGGTCATTTACAGCATCTTCTTTGTACTTCTCGTTTAATGCAATTGCTTTTTGCAGAGTTTCTACCGCTTCATCAACTTTTCCTTGATAACTATAAGCAATGGCTTTGTTGTAATAAGCGCTAGCATAATTCTCGTCAATTTCCAAGGCTTTATCGAAGCTAGTTAATGATTCTTCATCTCTTTCTAATTCAATTAAAACATAACCCCGCTTATCATAAGCTTTAGGAGTGGGATGCAAGGTAATGGCTTTATCAAAGGAAACTACTGCATCATCGTAACGCTCCAACATTTCTAACGCCATGCCGCGATTCATCCAAGCGGTTGCATTAGTTGGCTCAACTTCTACGGCTTTATCAAAGGCTTGAAATGCATCTTCATGACGCTGCAATTTACCTAAGATTACACCTTTATCAACCCAAGCTTGATAATAATCGGGCTTAATTTTCAACGCTCGATCAAAACCTGCGATCGCGTCTTCGTAACGCTTGATTCTTCCCAAGCTCATTCCCAAGACAAACCACAGCTTTTCGTTATCTGGCTGCTTTTTCACGACTTTACCAAAAGCGGAAATTGCACCTTCATAACGCTTCAATTCCATCAAGGCTAAACCGCGATGGTACCAGCTATCGGCATCTTGGGGATTAATTTCCAATACTTTGTCAAAACACTGAATCGCATCTTCGTATTGCTGCAATTCCCATAAACTTAAACCTAACTGATACCAAACTTTTTCGTTTTCTGGCTGTACTTCCAAGGCTTTATTATAAGCGTCGATGGCTGCTTGATAATCTCCGCTTGCAAATAACTCGTCACCTTGAGTAACAAATTCATCGACATTGACAAATAATTGGGGATGATTTGATTGTAATTTTTCTACCGGTTCTACTACCTTTTCAAGCTTTTGCAAGATTTCGCTCACGGCAGAGGAGGCTATTTCGCTGGGTGTAATTTCGGATAGTTTTTGTAGTATCTGCTGCTTCTCAGTTTCTGCATCCGATTGCACTAACTTTAATTGTTCGCTTAAGGTGGATTCCAATTTATCCAATTTATCTAAACTAGAATCTTTACGAGCGGTAATTTCCGATTGTAAAGCAGCAAGTTGTTCCTGAGCGGTTTTTTCTAATTTTTGCAAGCTTTCTAAAGTTTGATTTTGCTGAGATTCGATGCCGTTGGTAGAAGTTGAAATTTTGTTGTTGGCTTCTTTTTCTAAATTCTGCAATAATTCGTAAGCGGAATCCTTACGCACTTGTACTTCAGATTGTAAAAGAGCAAATTTTGCGGTTAAATCAGTTTCCAACTGCGATAAACTTTGTAGGGTTTCTTGCCTTTGCTCTTGAATTCCCGATTGTGATTCTTGAAGTTTTGCAGCAACGGAAGTTTCTAAATTAACTATATTATTTTGAGTTGAATTAACTTGCTGCTCAATCAAGTTTTGCGCTTGTTTCAATTCAACACTAATTTCCGAACGCAATTTTTCGAGATTTTGTAGCGTTTCATCCCTATATTGTCCAGCTTTTTCTCTGGCATCGGTTTCAATATCATCAAGTCGCGGAGCAAAATCGGTTTCTAATTTTTGTAAACTCTGTAAAATAGCATCTCGCTGTTTTTGAGCATCTTGCTGAAGCTGAGATAATTGATTGCTGAATTCGGATTCGGTACCGGCAAATCTTTGTAAAGTACCGTCTTTTTGGGTTTGTAAATCGGTATGTAGTTGAGAAACCGTAGAAGCAAACTGATTTTCGGAAAGTTTTAAATTCTCGATAATCGCATCCTTCTGACTTTGTACGTGAGTCAAAATCGCCGACAGTTGAGGAGCAAAATTCGCTTCTTGCTGCTGTAAATTCTGTAAAATTTGCTGTTGCTGGGCTTGAGTCGCCGATTGTAGCTGCTGCAACTCGGTTGTAAAATCGGCTTGCGATTGTTTGATATTTTGTACTGTTAAATCCTTATGTTGCTGTAAATCCGCTTCCAGAACATTTAATTTAGGTTTAAACTCCGCAGAAAGGCTTTGCAAGGAAACTAAAATTAAATCTCGCTGCTGCTCCGCAACCGATTGAAGTTCCTTTAACTCGCCGATAAAATCAACCTGCGACTGCTTGAGATTTTCAACCACATCATCCTTCTGCTGCAAAACATCCGACTGCAACCCCTGCATTTGGGGAACAAACTCACCACTCAACCTTTCCAAATTTTGAATTATCGCATTACCTTGTTGCTGAGCATTAGCTTGAACTTCCGATAGCTTACCAGTAAATTCCGTATCCAACTTATTCAAAGCTTCCCTAAATACAGCAATCTGCGATTCAATTTCCGACAAAGCTTGTTGCTTCGACGCAGATAAATCGGAAACTAAAACTGATAAACCTTCTTGCTTGCTACCAATATCTTCACTTAAAACCTTAGCTTCTTGGTTCAACTCATCAACAGTACCTTCCGCTTCTTCAATGAGTTTTTGTACCTTTTTATTAGCACTAGCAATTTTAGCTTCTAAATCACCCAACTCCTTAAAACGTGCAGTTACTAAATTTGTAACTTCCCGAAACACCGCACGTCTTAACAAAAATATAGAAATAATCACCCCAATCATTAATACGACTAAGGTAGCGAGAAATAAACTGAAGAGAAAAGTAGTTTGTTCAATATATTGATTAGTATTTTGCTGCTGTTGCTCCAACCGTTCAATTTGCTGCTCCGTTGACGCTTGAGCAACAATATAATTATTAGTAGGTTTCGCAGCCTCTACCCCAACAGACAACAAAAGGGTTGATAACATTATATTGCCGAACGAAACCCAAGCAAATACCTTTGAATTAAAGCCTTTCACAACTCCCTTCCCTTGTCTGTTGGTAATTAGTTAACGCCTATATGATAGCGGGTTTTGACTGTTGTGTGGGAATTGGGGATTGGGCATGGGGCATTGGGGATTGGGCACGGAAAAATAATTGTAGGGTGTGTGACGCTTCGATAATTTTTGTTGGTGGTTACAAAGTAGTTAATAGCGTCACGCACCATCTTTGGGTTTTGGGGATATTTTAAAGTGGTTGATGGGAGTGCGATCGCATTCTAAAAAATGCTTCTTAGGTTCGTAGTTGCGCTACTCTGCGAGAAAGCTTTGCTTACAGCGCCAATCAATATTGATGTCAAAGCGCTACTATAAACATATTTTGCGATTATCTTTTAACTTTCTTTCTCTTCAACCAAAATCTTATCAAGTCTATCATTAGCATCTTTAGCAAGCTGAGTACATCGTACACCTGAAACCAAACCAACAGCAGTAATTACAGTTCCTTGTGGAACCTTATTTGATAAAAATATTCCCGCACCTACTAAACTTATAAAGAAAGTCACGGTAGTTGCAACAATCGCAAGGTTAAAGCTGTAACGTGATTGGCGTAAGCGCTCTTGAGTAATGCTTAATTCTATTGAAGATTGAGATTGAAAGTTCATTGATTAAACCGTGTTGACTACATCTCTAATATCACTCCGTTAAATCAAGATATTGACTGCTCAATGATTGTCTTGTAAACAACTTATGATTTACGTATGATTGCTTTATGACCACGTTTTGATTGTGTAACTAATTACGATAGATAGCTGCAATATTATGACAGACCTTAACCTCAACGGCAGAAAAAAGCAGAAAATAACTTATACTGCCTCTAATGAAGGTATAGAAGAAGCAGAGAGGGCTTTAAAAAGGCTAGGGTTTGAGTCAAAAAGTAATTTTGCAAAGTCACAATTAATATCTCGCACTACAGTTACAAAATTTTTTAATCATCAACCAATTCAGCTTGATTCTTTTAAAAGAATATGCGATGCATTAACATTAGAATGGGGAGAAATCGCGGAATTACGAGAAAAAAAGCAATTAGAATCCTTTGAAAAAACTGCTTGCAGTGGCTCAATGATTAATAAAGAGGTGGAAGTAGAAATGACTAGCCGCCGTCAAGTAACTGTGATAGATAAAAAAAGTGAAACAATTAAAGTTCAAATTACATTAGAAGGTGATATTAATTCAGTTAGTAATTTTAAAATTCTCGAATTAATTTTACGAGAACATTCGGGAGACACTATAAAAGTTATTGATATTCAAGAAGGCAGTATCAAGTTAACTATAGAAGGTTCTCAACAAGATATTGAAAGGCTTGTAGAGCGCATACAATCGGGAGAAATAACGGAAGTAAATGGCTTTCCTGTTACAAACTTTCAAATTTTGGGCGAAAGTTCAGGCGATCGCCTAAGTAACGAAGCAGTAGACAAATGGAGTTTGGTACAAGAAATAGTCACTCAGCCAATTCAAGAACGAGATTTGAGAGGTATTGATTTGAGTGATGCAGACCTTAGTGGTGCCGATTTAAGCTATGCCGATTTAAGCTATGCCGATCTTAGTGGCGCAGACCTTAGTGGCGCAGACTTAACCTTTACCGACCTGAAGGCTAGCCGCTTAAGCAGTGCGAACTTGAACGGTACAGACTTAAGTGGTGCCAATTTAATATTTATCGACCTCAGTGGTGCCGATTTAAGCTATGCCGATTTAAGCTATGCCGAACTAAATAATGCATTCCTAAGTGGGGCTAATTTAAGTAGTGCCGACCTAAGTGCTGTTGACCTAAGTTATGCCGATCTCAATGATGCTGATTTGAGTGATGCCGACTTGAGTGCTGCTAACTTAAAGGGTACAAAAATTAATAACAAAACAAAGCTTGATAATAAATGGTTTCTTGTCTGGACAATTGTAAATTTTGATGCTGTATTTCAAAACTTAAGAAATGTTGACCTGAGAAGTGCTGACTTGAGAAATACCAATTTGAGTAATGTAGATTTAAGCGGTGCCTTCCTAGAAAATGCTGACTTAAGTGGTGCAAATTTAAGTGATGCTGATTTGAGTAATGCTAACTTAATTGGAGCAAAAATGAGCGGCACTAATCTTAGCAGAGTAAAAGTAAAGGGCGCTATCTTCGGAGATAATATTGACCTTCCTAAAGATATGGAATGCGATCTGGAGAACGGAGGCGCTATTTTTAACGATTCTCCAGGCGATCGCTCTGGAGCCTTGGCTCGCTATTAGGATTGCTGTCCTTGCTCTTCCTGATATTTCTTCATTGCCGCATCAAACGCAGCGATAATCTCATAACCCGAAAGGCGATCGCCCTGCCATACCTGAGCAAAAATTTCCATCCCGCAACGGCTAATAAGACCTTCATCTGGGTCATCAGGATGTTCGGGGTGAGGTTTCAATTCGTTTTCTCCGCCAGCAGCACAGATTAAATCAAGCATTATCTTATGAGTTGGTTGTGAACTATCCAAATCGTCAGGTTTTTCCATCGCGTCTATAATTCCCTGAATTCTATCTGGATGGGCTTGTGCTACATAGTTGAGTAGGATAGGAAATAGTTCAATCTGGGTTCTATCTTCAAATCCGCTTGCCATCACAGCCAAGTATGCAGCAGCTTCAGTATCAGTCAAGGTTGTTAAGCGAGTACTTACTCGTTGTTGCAACCGCTCAAGGAATGGCACACCTAAATGTTTTTCTAAAGCATCTAAGGCACTAGGCATTGTGGCTACTTTCAATTCTGTCCGAGCTTTGGCTCTAAAATCTTCTGGAACATCAGCCAAAAGTGCTTCGGTGGCATTGTCACTAAGTATGATTCCTCCTTGCGGATGAACGCTGAAATCTTTGCCTGGTGTGTACCCCTTTTCAACAAGCACTTGATAAAGAGTCTTTGATGCTTCTTGCATCATGCGCTCGTACCCTGACTGACCTAACATAGTTTTATAACACCACTTAAAATCCTCTGACGGTAGCGTAGGCAAAACTTCATTGATTACTAAATCTGTTGTGCGCTCTGCTCCCAATTTTAAACACAGTTTTCTTATAAACTTTTCATACGCTTCTGAATTATGACTACTGATTATCTTGGTAATCAGACGTTTTTCTTTTTGAAATCCGAATCCTTTCATTTTATAAATTTTGATTAAGGTTCATTAGCAAAATCAAATACGTTGTTAGTTATTGTTGCGAGACTTACTTTTTTGATTTGTTAAGTTGCCCATAAATAATAAAACGTGAATCGAAATTTTGCACTGGGTAAGGAGAAAAATCTATAAGTGAAGTTGCTCTAATTATCGAGATTAGAGAAGCTACAACAATAATTAAGATAATTAGGATAGTTTATACATTCTTGTTTCCCACCAAAGAAACATTATAAAGTTGAGATAACCATGAGTCTTATATAAGTGGAGAATATAAAAAAATCAAACTGCGAGGAATCCACTTAATCCTCTACTTCCGGTTCACCAATTGTCTGCTGTGACGCATGACGAATATGAAGAATTCTCACAGTTGCGGCTGGCTGCTCATCAAGAATCGTAAATAGAATCCGGTAAGTTTGTTTTCCTTGTCCGTAGAGAAGTTGACGAATTTCTTGGCTAAAAAAGGCATCTTCACGAGCGATCGCACAGCGCCGAGGCATTTCTTGAAGAGAAACGATGGCGTTAATCAGCCCTTGGTACCAAATTTGGGCGCGTTCGGCCGTGGTAAACTGAGAAAAATTTAAAAATGCTGCGTCGGCTTCAGCTTTGGCGATGCTAGAAAAATCAATGCGGTATGTCATGCTTCAAGAGACAATCCATATTTTTGATTTTGCTCGGCAATAAAATCCTCTAAACTCGAAGATTGTCCTTGCTCAAAATCATCAAGCCCGCGTTGAATTCCTTTCAAAGCCTCGAAAAAATCTTGGTCGTCTAAACTCAGCCCCAAAGCCAGAACAAAGAGTGCCATTTGCGAAATATCTTGTCCAGTACTTTCAGCACGCTGTCGCAACAGTGCCTCAATTTTCGGTGGCAGATCGAGCGTAATGGACATTGTTGATTTTCTCTGTGGGATACTGGTTTTATTATAGCGAAAGTGTCAGAAACACCAGTTGTAGGTTAGATTATGCCCTATGTCTTATCGGACACGCTGCGAAGACGGTTTCTCAACCTACTAACTAAAATCCATTTTTTACAATCAAAAATTTAGCTCGTGTAATAAGTCTATATACACCCATCGTCTTAAACAAATTTAATTCCTTAAAAACCCGGTTTTTCAAAAAACCGGGTTTGTTAATCATCCAAATCGGAACTTATGAAAACCATATTTCAAAAATCCACACCCCGAACAAAATACTAAATACAAACCGTGCAATCTAGAGCGTCAATTTGATCGAGTCACAAACTATGAGTATTTATCACTAATAGTTAAAGCACAACATAATTGGATTAGTTAAAATGCTTCAAATATTTAGCTTATTCCTGGAAAAAATTGGCAATATCAAAGAGCAGAAACATGAAGGTATGGCAGCAGTTGTTGCTTATTTAATGTTTACTTCTTATTGCCTCACACTGATAGCACTAATAGTCATCATCGCATTGTAATAATTCATCCGAATAATTGATAGAGCGCAATCAATAAACGCTCTACCAATTAAAAACTTGCCTTCTCGAATGCTTTCACGAAGTAATTTTATCAGCCTCTGGTTTTTCCAGTACAATACGCTCTTTTAAATTAGCTTGATGATTTTTACATGCAGTTTCATCAATGATATTAAACTTATGACCAATAAAATGGTCGGCTTCACCAATGAGAAAGTCAATTACTTCATCACCTATCGCAATTTCGAGTATTTTCGACATTTGCTCAGACTGCTCTTCCGATAAAGTTTTTAGAGCCGCTAAATAGCAATATTCTTGAATAATTTGTTTTTGCTTGCGAGTTAAAGGTAGTTTTTGACTATTCATTAATTTTATCTTTGATAAATCAATCATTTTTTAGCTCCTCACCAAATTCTGTTCAGACTTACACCGTCTAATAAGTAACGACTTATTTACAAAGTGCAGTATCTTAATGGTAAAAAAATAGAACATATTTGGTTCTATTTAACCTCCTAATAAGTGTGAATAAATAAGGCTTTTGTGACTATCTCTATTTAGTGATGTACTAGTAGTTTTTGTGACTCTAATTAAGTAAATGTCACAAAATCTTTATTTTTTACACTAAAAGGTACAGTTAATTGATGCAGTATGAATAAAAGCTCAATTGTGCCTTATTTACTCAACTGGAGGATTGGATGGTAATCTATAATTCTCGCCAAGCATTTGATGCAGAGTTTGAGACGCTGCTGTTTCCTGGTAGTTCTTCTGCTCATTCAATGCTGGGTTTTATCCTACGTAGCCTTGCTCAGTTTAACCTATCACGTAGTTTTACTGTCACTGAAATCCTAATCGAAGCATATGTACGTGGTGTGAAACAAATTGAGAAAGGAGAATACATTGAAAACCCTATTCCCTGGATTAGATCCACATCTTACAACATAATTCGAGAATATAGCAGACAACGTAATAGAATTTGTCAACTCGAAGAAGAAAGAATAGAACCTCCTACAGATTGCAGTCTACTTGATTTTAAGGACGTTAACGAAGATTTAGAAAGGGTATTATTAGCATTTGAAAAATTAGATGAAGAGGAAAAAGAAATTCTGAGATTAAAAATAATAGAAAAATTAAAATGGAAAGAAATTATTCAAGTTCTAGAAGACAGGGGTATTAGATTTAAAAACGAAGCAGCATTGAGAAAGCGTAAGGAAAGAGCTTTAAAACATCTTCGCGAAATTTATCATTCACTCTATCCTCAGAATGTTTAGCCTTTATTTCACCCATTCCTGACAAGTTAACGTTATACGTTTACAGCCTTAACTCGTCACGAATGCTGGTGTTGATTTGCTAAAAATAATTTTTTAGTAGACTATCATTTCAGAAGATATACCAAAAGCTTGTTAGGCAAACACTTTGGGTTATCGTCATACCTTTCTAGATGTAATTACAGCAATCAAAATAAACAATATTTCGCTTGGTGTTGCAAGCGATTCAAATAAACTTGACTAGAAAAAATTAACCCAACAACCTTCCCGGCAAACCCTCAATAACTCTTTCAAAAGGTTCGGTATCATCCAAAATTCTTACCAATACCAACGCTCCTTGAATTTGCGCGATCGCGTCTTGTGCCCTGATTGTGGCAATGTCTTTCTCAATCCCCGCTTCCACCAAAACTTTCGCTAAACTATCAATCACCAATTCCAATCTCGCTTTTACTTTATCGTGAAACAATTTATCCGCTTCACCAAAGGACATAATCGCTAAAAAACAAGAATTTCTCCCAGAATTATAAAATTGTCGCAGACGTAAGCAAGCTGCTTGAATTTTTACTATAGGCTCACCATCTCGCTGCAAAGTCTTCAACACTGACTTACTAAAATCACTATCCACATACTCAAACACAGCAGCAGCCATTTCCGATTTACCACCGGGAAAGTAATGGTAAAGACTCGCTTTTCCCAATCCAGTCGCTTTGGAAAGCAAGGTTAAACTCGCACCTTCATAACCATATTTCCTAAATGCTGGAATTAATTTGACTATCGCTTCTTCTTTGGACATTGAAAAATTATATTTTGGCTGTGTTGACATTCTACCGAACAATCGGTACAGTCATTAATATCACTGAACCAAACGTTCGGTACAATGATTAGCGAGGGAATAACAATGAAACTATATGATTTAGAGCTTTCCGGGAATTGCTATAAAGTACGTTTATTTTTATCCTTGCTGGATATCAAATACGAACTTGTGCCCGTTGATTTTATGTCTGGAGAACACAAATCGCCAGAATTTTTACAGTTAAATCCTTGGGGAGAAATTCCGGTATTGGAAGATGGCGATTTAATTTTGAGAGATTCCCAAGCGATTTTAGTTTATCTGGCAAGAAAATATGGTGGAGATTGGTTTCCTAACGATGCGAAAAACATGGCATTAGTAACTCAATGGTTATCAACAGCAGCCAACGAAATTGCTCGCGGTCCTAATGATGCTAGATTAAACAAAAAGTTTGGTTTTGCGATTAACTTGGATGCAGCACAACAAAAAGCAGAATCAATTTTAAATCTTATCGAAAAGCATTTAACTACAACTAAAAATCAATGGTTGGCCTTAGATTATCCTACAATTGCCGATATTGCTTGCTTTCCCTATATTGCCTTAGCGCCAGAAGGTGGTGTGATGTTAGATAAATATCCTGCCATAAATCAATGGTGCGATCGCATTAAAAAATTGCCCAACTTTATTGAAATGCCCGGAATAAGCAAGTAAGCTATAGTCACAAGTTAATATGCCACTCAAAGGCAAGGTGTAACAGGCATAAAAGCAATATCTCTTTTTACTTCTTACCTCTGTGTCCTCCGTGTCTCTGCGGTTTTTTAATAAGTAATCTTCCGAAAAAAAATAGAATAATCCAAAATTGAAATGACTCAAAACTGGTTCGACAACATATATATAAAAGCCAAAGGAGATTCCAATCAAGTACCTTGGGCAAATATGACAGCAAATGCCTATCTCAAAGATTGGTTAAACCAACATTCAGAAATTGAGAAAAATGCTAAAGCTTTAGTTATAGGATGCGGATTGGGAGACGATGCAGAAATCTTGGCTGAAAAAGGTTTTAATGTAACTGCTTTTGATATTTCTTCTACGGCAATAGATTGGTGTAAACAAAGGTTTCCCAATTCTTCTGTTAACTATGTTGTTGCCGATTTATTTGATTTAGATTCTAGTCACAACTGGATAGGAAACTTTGATTTCGTTTTTGAAGCGAGAACAATTCAATCCCTACCTTTAAAAGTGCGCGAGCAAACAATGGAAGCCGTTGCTCAATTCGTTGCCCCCGAAGGTACATTATTAGTTGTGACCGTGACTCGCGATACTCCCGAAGAACCAAGTGGACCACCTTATCCTTTATCTTTGGAAGAAGTAGATTATTTTCAGCAGTTGGGATTATCAGAAATTAACCGTAATAGTTATTCGGAGAAGAATAGTAGATTTCCCAAACGTTTGAGAATTGAATATCGTTTTCAGTCAAAATCTTAATCATCTTGAGCTAACTGTCTTAACATTTTCTCAACTTCTTGCGGATTGCGAATTCCCATGAATCCTATTTCCTCGGTTGTGTGATTTCTACGATTGTTGACATATTTGGTGCTTTGTTGAACTGCCATAACCACATCACCCGTACCATCTGCTCGCTCTTTCCGATATATATTTTTTAACTCGGAAGGTGGATAACTTCTGATAGTGGTAGACAGGATATTACCAAAGGAGGTAACTGGAATAGAAATAGATATAGCTCGTTTATTTGTAATTAAATAAGCTGTATTTCGTGCTGAGAGCCTTAACCATATAGGACTAGACAACATCCCGAAACCAACAAGCACAAAAGGTATACCGAAAAGAGCAAACAAAATGCTAGCCGTTGATGCCATCAACATCCAAAATACGGCAAAAGCCGTCCAAGGAATAGCGAATAAAAAACTGCCTATAGAAGATGCTGTTAAAAAACGAGGTACGGGCTGCCCAATCCATCTAATAGATTCCCCAATTTCAACTTCTTTATCTACTTTTTGACGAAGTTTATTTGGTAGCTGCAATTTATTTATCATAATTAGTTTGTTGGAAACTTATTTAATTTACTTGTTAAATTCAACCAGTTAAATACATCTTCAAGAATTATTTGCCAATTTCCAACATTTAATATAGGTAAAATATCTTGTTTTTCTTTTACTTCCTTTGCATCAAGAAAATAGTCTTATTTTTTATCCACAGAACTGTTTAATTGTCAATCACAGTATGTCAGCGACTCAAAAAAAGTATTTAAAGTCACAACGAACTTTATATTTATTTATATAAACTTCTAGTTTTAAGTAGAGTAAGTTTGAACTATGTAATACGATTCTTAGCTCATGTAATACAGAAGTCAATTCAATTGCTGTTTATTAAAGGGTTGTTTAGCTAATAATCTAAAACTATAAATACTGCTCCCCTAAAAATAACAATATCACGTTTTGGCTCAAACTCCTGTAATCTCGTGAAATAATTGAGAATAGTATCAATAGTGATGTTCATGTAAATGAAGGTAAAGTAATTGTAACGGAATATGAATACAGAAGTTTAATTGAGTTTGGATTTTCAGCAAGTTTTATTTATCAGATGATGATTTCTGATTTTTTATTTGAGAATATGATGATTTTTGATGAGATGATCGGAGATTAACTTTAAAATTAAAGAACCTGTAATTTTTTAGGTTTTGATGGGTGAGTGCTAGATTTACTTTTCAAGATTAAGGTGAGGGAAGATGGCGCTTTACGACAAGATAGGGAAAGCCTATGCTCAAACGAGGAAAAGAGATCCGCGTATAGCGAGAAAACTATTAGAACTGTTGGAATTTTCGCGAGCTTCTACAATTGTGGATATTGGTGCTGGAACTGGTTCTTATGCATTCTTCCTTGCCGAACATGGGTATGAAGTTCTTGCGGTAGAGCCTTCGGCGACGATGAGAAGTCAGGCGATATCCCATCCCAGCATTGAGTGGATTGATGGTTATGCAGAAAATTTACCATTACCTAATAAGTCGGCAGAAGCGGCGATAATCATGCTTGCTTTTCACCATTTTCAAGATTATCGGCAAGCATTGCGTGAAATTCATCGAGTTGTAGGTGAAAATGGTCAGATATTATTGTTAACTTACGACCCGGCAATGATTTCAGGCTTTTGGTTAACTAAATATTTTCCTTCGTTTATTAAAGATGTTGAATCTAGTTTTATTTCAATGTCGGAGTTAACCGAGGAGATTCATGCGGTTACGGGGAATAGGGTAAAAATAGTTCCTTTTCGATTGCCGCATAATTTATCGGATTCGTTTGCCGCAGTTGGATGGGCAAGACCGGAATTGTATCTCGATTCTAATATTCGTAATGGTATTTCTTCGTTTGTGAAAATAGATGCTGTTGAAGTTGAACAAGGGTTGTTGCAGTTAGAAGCAGATTTGGAAACGGGAAGATGGGATAAGGAATATGGGCATTTACGCAAGCAAAAACGATATGATGTTGGCTATCGTTTTATTCAAAGTATAGGTTCTCAATAAAAACGACTTTAATTGAAGTTATCCTGTTAAAGCGCCAATATGCTCCTTGCTGCATTAATAATCTGGCGAAAAACATTAGGGAATTACTGCTAATATTCGTTACCCATTACCAATTATCTATTACCAATTCCCTTAACTACCATCTTCACTCCACCAGCAGGAGCAAGAGTGAAACCGCGACGCTGGATTTTTACGGGTTTATTGTCTAAGGCAGCAAGTTGATATTTAGAGATAATAGTTGCTAGAACTAACTTCATTTCTAATAAAGCCAGAGCATATCCCAAACATCGGCGACTTCCACCGCCAAAGGGAAAGTATTCGGAAGGGGAATATTGTCGTTCCAGAAAACGTTGTGGTTGAAACTTTTGGGGATTGGGATATAAATCTTCTCGGTAATGTACTAAATAGAGACTTGGCATAAATGTGGTTTCAGCATCAAATTGGTATCCGCCTATTTTTATTGGCGATTTAGCGATGCGTGGAAAAAGCACTGGAAGTACTGGGTACATTCTCAGAGTTTCTTGGCATACGGCTGATAAGTAGGGAAGTTTAGCAATTTCTAATGGGTTAGGATTTTCTCCCAAGCTTGCCAATTCAATTTGTAATTTTTCAAGTACGTCTGGATTTTGATAAATTTGGTAGAAAGCCCATGCTAATGTTGTAGCAGTAGTTTCATGACCGGCAAATAAGATGGTTAGCAGTTCATCTGTTAATTCTTCATCGCTCATTGCTTGACCATCTTCATAACGTACAGACATCATTAAGCTGAGAACGTTATTATTTTTATTTAATGTTTCTGTTTTGCTTCTTTTCTCTGCAATTTCTGCTTGAAGTAAATCGCGAACTTGCTGCTGTCTTTTTCTCATCTTTCCCCAGGGAGTCCAACTTCCCCAATCTTTTTGTAGGAATTTGAAAAACAGCATACTTGAACGTAGCGGAGAATCTGTCATATCGAGCCAATCGGTAAGTAAAGGTTTAAGTTGTTCGTAGCGGCTTCCTTCACTTAAACCAAAAACAACTTGTAAAATTACCTCTAAACTGACTTTCTGCATTGTAGAGCGAACAATGAAAGATTCGCCGATTTGCAATTTACTGGTAATGTTTTCGGTAATATCGATAATTTGTTGGGCGTAAACTTGAATTTTCTCACCGTGAAACGAAGGCATTAATAACTTTCGTTCTCTTCGATGGCGATCGCCGTCCATCATCATCAAAGAATTTCTGCCAATTAGAGGCTCTGCGAGTGCGTTGGCTCTGCCGATATCAAATTTAGCATCTTTGCTAAAAAGTTCTTGGATGGTTTGGGGATTAGCAATAACTACATAAGAACCAAGTCCAAATAATCGCATAGAAAAAATATCTCCATACTTCTGGCTGTATTTCTTCTGAAATTGGATTGGATCGCCAATCCAATTGATTAATTGCCACCAAGGAGGTGTGGAAATGCAATTCGGTAATTGACTCGACATTAAGCTTCCCCCAATTCTAATTGTTTATTATTTTATCGAATCAGAGCGGGAAGAGGGGGAGAGGGGGGAGTGATTGAATTCCCGATCAAAAAGATGCTCCCAAAACATCATGTGTAATCGTAAGCTTTTAAATATTGGTTTTAAATTTATTGGCTATGTCCTACATTCAGTTTACACTTCCCAAAGTTATCGCGGATTTTAACCTGAATCTTGTAGAAGGAGTTTTCAACCAGCTAATTTCTATGGTTAGTTGTTGTTGATTGTATATCAAAGTGTGATGCTAAAAATTTTAAATCAATCATTTATTCGCTTTTAACTACGATTTGGCTGAATGCAGAGCAATTTTAAGGATTACCGCTACTATCATCATCCTATTTATTCTTTAAAATTTTCTCGATGCTAGCGTCAGAATGTTGATACGCCAGAGGTGGAGGCAAATACACCCTTTACTATAACCTTCTAGCGCATCTTCCAGAAGTTAAGCGGATAGTAGAAAATTAATTTATAAATAATCTATCCCTAAATGTTGTACATCTTTAATACCAGGTATTTTTTTAAGGATTTTAGCGATGGTATTAATTTTTTCTATTTCTGTAGGCATTTCACTTTGAGAAGTTGGATGTAAAGTAATAAGTAGTTCGATAACATCTTTACCTTCAAAATCAAAATCTTGCTTTACCGAAGATATGAAAAATCCTTGTTTTGCAATGTCATACATTACTTGAGCCAAAATACCTACTTGATTATGTGCCATTAACCTCAAACCAATTGTACAAGCTATATCAAGTAGTAATTTTTGATTCATAATTTCATCAACTAATCTTTCCTCCAACTGTAATTTTTGGTCATCTTTGTCTGGATTCTTGTAGATATTACGGTTATGGTTTTTTGTTTGTTCTAATGCGGCTAATATTTCATCAGCTTGATTAAATTTCATCACATCTTGAATCTTTATCTCCTGCAAAGTTTTAATAAGACTTTTTAAGTCAGCATCTTCGGGGATACATAGGACAATTTGCACTAAAACAGGATGCTTTTCAGATTCAACTTGGAATTTAAAGATATTTCCATTAAAATCCGCTATTTTACTCGCAATAAATGCGAATGAACCCCTGATACCGCTTGGCAGCCAGATTTGCAGCCTGAGCAGCGAGAGATGAGAAAAGCTTAAACTACGTTGAGAGGGGGCAGAGCGGCTGAGGGCTAATCTCCCATCAGCTATTTGAGTTAACAACCCGCTGATGTAGGGTTTTTTACCATATATGCAACCATACTTTTCTGCTAGATTTTCCAAAAAATGCTTAGTCTCTGGAGACATTTGTACTCGAATGCTTTGATTAGCCATATCTTTTGCTTCCTGACAAGAGTCTACTTTTAATTCCGTTTTATTGTGACAAAGTTTTGTCAAAAATAAATCAATTATCCGGCTTAGATCGGTAAATCAGACTACATAAACGACATTGTTGTCAAAGTTCTGTCAAAATATATCTAAAGAAATAGTTTTTAGGTAACTTTGCGTAGTAGAATATTATTATCAAGTTGATATTGTGTTAAAAACATTGCTCTTGTCATGGAGATAGATTTACGGTTCATAGGTGTATAGAGTGTTAAAAATGCTATGCCCTATAGAGATTTAACTTAAATAGTTAATCATTTGTTTTGCGGCTGGGGTTGGAATAGCTCTTGCTGCATATGAGTTTTGGGTTTTAATGCCTATTCTACTGCTTATCTTGTCTGACGTACCTTAAATAGGGATAAAAGATATGCTCTAATCTATTCAACCGCTATATGGCTTCGCTGATATCAAGAGCTACCATTTCTTGCAAAGCCAATTTTATCGACTCTTATTTTACCGAAACTATACCCTTAAGACTTGATTAAATCAAAGTTTCTGTTTTTCGGGGATGATAAAAACTTCTGAGTGAGGCGATAGCGAAGCTATAGGTATCTTGCAGCATTCAGTAATGAAGTCTGAATGGGACTTCCTAAGGAGAGAAAACTATTTTCTGGTTTAATAAACTTAAACAGAATGAAATATTTACCACAACCCTATAATAAGGCGCACATAAGCGCAAAGCCTTGCGGAATTATCTTACTCTGCAAGACTTTATATAAATGTTATCTTCCACGGGGAGACACTAAGTTTGCGTTTAGCTCCCAGTGGCATAGTTAGAATTTTTACGCTGGCTTAATTAGCTATGTGTATATTGCCAGTTGATCGACAAGATACACGATATGAGTTTGACGCAGCTTAATAAGTGGAATCAATTACTCTGCTTTCTTTTTCTTCTTCAACCAAGAATAAATAATTCCCATCAGCAGTACAGCTAATAGCAGCAACGTATTTTCAGGAAAGGTGATAAAAATAATTGCAATTTTTAACAGAGTTTCGACGAAGTCCCAGTCGGTAGAAGTCATTGAATTACCCTCGTAGTTCTTATATTTTCTATTGAACCAACATGCTGTCAGAAAACATGTCAGAGTAATACCTGACTTTTGTTGCTACAAACCTTTTGTAAATCACATCAGTAAATATAGAGGTACAGAAAATGCCAAAAGTTGCCGCTCGATACATCCAGAAAGTAAAGTTTGCAATAAAGAGTAATGGTTACGCACGTCAGCAAGATTTAGCAGAAGATTTGGGGATATCAAGAGACACAGTCAGTAGATTTTTTAATGGAAAACCCGTGAGTTATCTCAACTTTTACGAAATATGCCAGCGATTAAACCTTGACATAAAAGAAATTGCTGCAATTGATATAGAAGATGAAGATGAGTCAAACTTACTGTGTAACTTACCCGTTCGAGATTACTCTAATTTAATTGGCAGAGACGATAAACTCAGAGAGTTACTAACATATATTAATCCCGATTACCGTCAACATATTACTGTTATAAATGGAATTGGAGGAGTGGGAAAAACAGCACTTGTAATGGAAGCGGCTTATCTTTGTTGGCAAGCGAAGGATGGTAGATGTAGCTTAAATATACCAAGCACACACATAACCATATTTGATGCGATTATTTTCATTTCTGCAAAAGATAGTTATCTTTTCCCTTGCGGTGTTCTCATAAGACCAATAAGAGTAACAACATTAATGGATATATTTAGGGTTATTTCTGATACTTTAGCAGACCCGAAAATTATGATAGAAAAAGGTAAAAAGCAGATATTACAGGTATACAACACACTGAAACAACAATCTACTCTTCTAATTATTGACAATATGGAGACTATTACAGGTCAAGATAGAGAAGAAGTACTTAGTTTTCTATGCGATTTACCTTCCTCTACTCAGGCAGTAATAACTACTCGTGAAAAAATAGTTTTATATTCATCTATAAAATTAGATTCTTTGTCAGAAGAAAGTAGCCTTGAACTAATTAACCAGCAAGCAGCATTAAAAAACGTACAACTAACCGAGCAGCAGTGTGAAAAAATTTATCATCGCTTTGGTGGAATTCCACTTGCTCTTATCTATGCTGTTGGACAAAGAGCAAATGGGTATTCAATTAATAGAATCATACAGCCAAGAACTTTTCTTTCAAAAGATACACTAACTGAAAATATAGCTCGTTTCTGCTTTGAACGTTCTGTAAAACCATTGAAAGGGACAGCTACCTATAAATTATTGCTTGCTTTTTCTATTTTTACTGATGCGCCTACTCGAGATGCTGTAGCTGAAGTTGCTGGCTTGACAACCGATCCAATCGCTGTAGAAGAAGGTTTAGCTAGATTAGAACAACTATCTTTAGTTCGCGAAGAAGAAGAACGTTATAAAATATTAAATTTGACTCGCGAGTATGCTTCAGCAGAATTAGATACAGATCGAGAATTTAAAGAGCAAGCATATGAGCGTTGGGTTAATTTCTATATCGATTTTAGTCGTGAATATGGAGGAAAAGATTGGGAAGGTTGGCGGTACAATTATGATAATTACCTGCATCCAGAATGGAGAAATTTAGAACAAGTTTTAAGCTGGTGTGCGGCTAACAATCGTTATGACACTTTCAAGCTTCTGTGGCTAAACTTAGATTCTTATTTAGACCTTGATGGTTATTGGGAAACACGTCGCCATTGGTGGCAATGGCTGCTGGAAAATTCCAAACAGCGTGGAGATTTATCAATATATACCAAAGGATTATCAGAGAACGCTTGGATACTAATTTTAATGCGCGGTGATAGTCAATATGAAGCAGAAGAATTGTTGAAAGAAGCTTACAATCTAATCGATGTAGTAGACTATGAAACACGAATTTATTTAACCATTTATAGAGCTGTTCTATATCTAAGAATGCGTAGGTATTCGCAATGCCCTCAATATATTAATCAAGCAAAAACATTGATTGCAGAATCCGATTTAGAAGAAGTTCAAAAAGTACGTCAACAAGTATTCGCAGCTTACTATGAAGGTGAGTTTAACTATTACCAACATAACTTAGACAAAGCACAAATGTTATTTGAAGAAGTTATTGAGAAAGGAGATAAAATTCACTGGCAAAGATTTGTTAACTACGGTCAAAACTGGTTGGGTCAAATATTAACATGCAAGGGAGAGTTTGAGGCAGCAGAAAAATTATTAAATTCAGGTTTATTTGTGGCAACGCAAAGTAAAGAGGAAAGACGTATTGGGCATTATCAAGCATCCTATGCACGCTTGGAAAAAGAGCGTGGAAATATAGATAAGGCACAGCATTGGGGAAATAAGGCGCTTGAATGCTTTAACAATGAAGGAATGCAGGAAAATGCTCGTGAAATGTCCGTGCTGCTCGATGATTTGGATAATTAAAGCTTGCTGAGAAAAATAAAAAGGATGTCCTGAAAACTTCCGGACACCTTTACAACACACATCTATATTTTTAATTCAAATCTTTATAATTAGTAATTGATAATTAATCACTGATAATTAATAACTCTCAACTGAATTACACGGTAACAAGCTCTTTCTTAGTAACAGTTGTCGAAGAGTAAGCAGTTACAGCAGGAACAGAAGCTTGATGGGAAACGATATCGTAAACAGCTTCTAATGTAGATTCAATTGAACCTTGTAACCAAGCTGGATACTTTGAACAATGTTCGCCAGCGAAGAATAAGGTATTTTGCGCTCTAGCTGCTTCTAAATAGTTAGCAGTGTGGTTGGAATCATCCCAATGTACGGTACAACCACCGGCACTCCATTCGTAGTTACCCCAAGCAATGGAAGCAACATCTTGAATCATTCCCTCTTGCTGTAATTCCGGGTGTACGTTAGATACAACATCTTTGACATAACCGTGACGCTCAGTTTCACTCATATTACCCAAGCGATCGGCATCATCACCAATTGTGTAAGAAGCCAACATCACGCTACCCAAATCTTGGTTAAATTTAACTGAAGGATAGTAACTTTGACGCACACCAGCACCGCTAAAAGAAGCACCACCTTTAATTCCCTGCTTTTCCCAAAAGTTTTCTTTGGTGTGGAAAGCAACTTTTGTCGCCGGACAGTAAACTGTATTGTGAATGGAATTGATTTTTCTGTCGTCGAATCCCGATAATTCCATTTTCCGCATGACGGTGAAGGGAATTGTGCAAAGAACATAATCGCAGTTACGAGTTTTCCTTTCGCCGTTTTCTAAATAATCGATTTGAGTATAACCGTCTTTAACTTTAATTCCGACAACTGGACGATTGCAGTTAATTTCTGCTTTGATGGAATCAACTAAACGGTCAATTAGAAGTTGAGTACCACCTTTAATTTGTAGTAAATCGGAACTGGTTTCAACTACAATGTCACCCAAGAACATATCTAAAGCTTTACTGCAACGAGCGCGAAAACCAGGATTTTCTTTGACAAAGAGTTGTAAATCAATCTTTTCACCGTTTTCTAAGAAATATCGAGATAAATCCAATCTTTCCAACTCATCCATCAAATGGGATTTAAGGTCATTATCTAAGCTTTCTCGTAAACTACCGGGGGAGATGGTATCGACAATGGTTTTTAACCAAGCTGCAAACAATCGAGTTTTTTCGCTGTAACGTTCGTCAGTAAAAATTCCTTGATAGCGCTGTTGAAAAATTCTAGGAGCATCTTTCATTTTGAAGATTTTGCCTTCAATATTAATGAAAGCATTTTGTTCTTCAAATACGGTGACAAATTTACACAATCTATCGGTTAAACCCATCTCTTCAACATAGTGTAGAGTATGTTGGTGGTCGCTAGGAATTCTCATTGCACCGAGTTCGGCATAAGGAGCATCGGATTCGCTACCGAAGCGATGAGTCCAAACTCTACCACCGATGCGGTTGCTAGCTTCCATAATATCAACCGTGTGACCCATTTTTTCTAATTCGTAAGCAGCAACTAAACCAGCAACTCCCGCACCCAAGATAGTGATATGCTTTTTGGTTTCGGTGTTAGCTAATTCGGACATTTGCAACATAAATTTGGTTTCCATGACAAGATACCTCTGCGATGTGTGTATTAATATGAGTTAAAGTTTGATATGTGCGGTGAAATTTTTGTTTGTTTCAACCGCTCTGTTAATTACTAGGGAACGGTTTGAGAAGTTTATGCAAATTTACCGATATTTAAAGTGAAGGAAGAGGGAAGAAGGAAGTAGGTTTGGGGGATTTGACGCACATCATATGAGACGTAGCAATGCTACGTCTCTACATAAGTTTTCTGGTTGTATTTATAAACTTGTGAAACCTCACCCCTTAACAAGGAGAGGGGAGCGATACGGCGGGGTGAGGTAAAGACGGTATTGCATCGGGCTAAAACCAATTGTCAAAAAACTGTTCTAATAAATAAAAGTGTTTAGAAATAGTTGAAGAGAAAAGATGAAAGGACTTTGGCTGGAAAACAATCAACTGGAATTGCGTACTGATATTCCCGAGCCAGAAATTAAAGATGGGGAGGCACGGGTTAAAGTATTGTGTGCGGGGATTTGTAATACCGATTTAGAATTGATTCGCGGTTACTATCCTTATAAGGGAATATTAGGGCATGAATTTGTGGGAGTTGTGGAAGAAGGACCAAAACATTTAATTAATCGCCGGGTTGTAGGTGAAATTAATGCAGCTTGCGGACATTGTAAGTTTTGTCTGCGTGACGAACCCACTCACTGCGAAAATCGTACTGTATTGGGTATTGTCAACCGTAATGGGGCTTTTGCTGATTACTTATCTTTACCAAGCGAAAATCTTTATCCTGTTGCCGATAATATTCCTACAGAAGTTGCAACATTTACAGAACCCATAGCTGCTGCTTTAGAAATTCAAAGCCAAATCAAAATTCATCCCGACGATAAAGTTTTAGTGGTTGGGGATGGAAAATTAGGACAATTAGTAGCTCAAACTCTTGCTGTTACTGGATGCGATTTGCTTGCGGTGGGTAGACATGACGAAAAACTCGCCAATCTTAAAGCTAGGGGAATCAAAACAGGATTTGCCCAAGACATTCAACAACGTACATTTGATATTGCCGTTGAATGCACCGGTAACCCCGAGGGCTTCGCGATCGCGCAAAGTGCATTACGCCCCAGAGGTACATTAGTACTCAAAAGTACCTATGCAGGAAAATTATCTTTAGATGCATCGGCAATTGTCGTCGATGAAATTACATTAATTGGTTCCCGTTGCGGTAGATTTGCCCCAGCCTTGGAACTTTTAGCACAAGAAAAAGTTGACGTTCAACCTTTAATTGATGCTCGTTATCCTTTAAATCAAGGGCTTGCCGCCTTTGAGCGCGCGCAAACAAAAGGAACGCAGAAGGTTTTGTTGAATATTAGCGAATAGGGGGAGAGTGAGTGAGGGAGGGAGTGAGGGAGTGAGGGAGGCAGAAAATTAAAATCACATCACCCCATTCCCAATGCCCAATCCCCAATTCCCATTCCCTATTACAAATTTTACAAACCAAACCGGATATCGATGTGTTAGATATGTAAATTGAGATACAAGCTTGAATAATTCACTTGGTAAGAAATATGACGGATAGCAAATTACCCAAACAAAATGATTTTGGTGCAAATAGTGGTAATTTTAGCGAGCCTATTGATAGTAATTCTATTCAATATGACACCGTAAATATGCTACCAAACGATGATAATAGCGTAAAGAATATTGCCATAAAAGAATTAGTATTTGTTCTTAGTGGTAGCGTACATGAAATTAATCCTGTAAGACTGAGAATAATTGAAACCCATTTGCGAAAAATTTCAGGTGATAAGCAATTAAAAGTTACAAATTTAGAAGAAGGAAGCATTAAATTAAAAGGTTCGCTTTCCTGCCTGGAGAAACTTCAAGAGTTATTTGTAGAAGGAAGATTGTTGGAAGTATTGGGAATTCCTCTTAAAGATGTGTTTTTTTTGAGGGAAGAGAGGAAAGAAACAGCAGAAGAATCCGATTTAGTCCGAGATATTTTTGAAAATGGCGCTTTTGGTAAAGATTTAACTAATGCCAACCTCAAAGGAATTAATTTAGCAGGTGCAGACCTTAACGGTTCCGACCTTAGTGGTGCTAATCTTGAAAGTGCGGACTTGAGCAATGCTAACCTTTTTTATGCCAATCTCAGCGGTACGATAATTGATTCCCAGACAAAGCTGGATGATAAATGGTTGTTAGTTTGGAAAATTGTTAATCAGCAAGTTAAGCAACGAAATCTTGTTGGTGTCGATCTTAGCTGTACCTATCTTATTAATGCCGACCTTAGCGGTATCGATCTGTGCGATGCTAACTTCAGCGATGCCAACCTGGAAGGAGCTAATTTCACTAATGTCAATCTTGAAGGGGCTAATTTCACTAATGCCAATCTTGAGGGAGCCAATTTAGAAAATGCCAAGCTTAATAATGCTAACCTGACAAATGCAGACCTGAGCTATACAAATTTAAGAAAAGCTGACTTGAGATGCGCCAATCTCATAAATAGCGATTTGAGTAATGCTGATGCCAGCAGAGCCAATTTGAGCGATGCAATTGTTAATGGTGCAAATTTAATTCAGTCAAATTTTAGCGATGCTAATCTCAGAGGCTGCAATTTGATAAAAACCTACTTAAGCGGTGCAAATTTAATCCGTGCTGACCTCAAACGTGCTAACCTCAAAAATGCTCATCTTGATGCAGCTTACCTTATTAGTGCCGACCTCAGACGTGCTAACCTCAGTAATGCTTTCCTGGATGCAGCTAATTTTAAAGGTGCCAATGTTGAAAATACTCGATTTGCAAATAATCCCGGAATTTTTCAACAGATGAAAGATGATTTGATGCGACGGGGAGCGATATTTAGTCAGAATTGGTAATTGGTAATGGGTAATGGATAATGGGTAATTAGCTGTAGGTGAAGGATTATCAGCTAAAAACATTGTTGCTTATCTAATTTTGCGACTATCTAAGTAATAACACGGCTATAGATTACGGCAGCATGATTAAGCGACTTTTGCGGTGGTTTAAGAATCTTTAGCGACGTTTATTTGATAAAAAGCAGGTTTTTACGCTTCAAAAGCCTGATGATAATGTAAATCGCTCCCGTTGCTTTTGTATGAATCAGGGGTCAAACCCCTGATTCACCAGCAGTATCCTGCAAGGAAATGGGGGAACTTTAAGCCTCTTTGCTGTAAGAAGAGAGGTCGGAACCCTAATTCTGACAAGAATCGCAAACACCTCTTACCGTCAACTCGTAATTATCTACAGTCAACCCAGAACGTAGACCTTTGAAACTAATACCTTCAACCTGCTGCCAATCAATGTCTTCAATACTGCCACATTTATTGCAGCGGAAATGATGGTGTGATGCAATGTTAGCATCGTAACGACATACACCTTCGTCTAATAAAACTTCCCTCACCAAACCTACATCCCTCAAAGCTTGCAAAGAGCTATATATTGTCGCTTGGGAAGAAGTGGGACTATCTTGATTCAAACTGATTAATATCTGTTCTGCTGTGGGATGATCTTGACGATTTAGCAGATTGGAATACACTGCAAACCTTTGGGGGGTTACTCGCAATCCCTTTGACTTTAATATTTGAACTATTTCCGAAGCTTGTTTCTTCATATCGCTTATTTTTACCTTTTCAATCAATAAGGGTAAATTTAAAGACAAAATTTTATATACTAGTATTATTTTAACAAAATATTGAAAATAATAAATGAGTAATTATCTCTATTGAACTATTCTTATTTAAGAATTATTCTGAGTTAGTAACGAATCAGTTTTATTTGATGGAGGTTATCATGGCTGCAATAGAAAAGGTTCCTAGCGTTGTATTCAAGACTCGGGTTCGTGATGAGTCGGTAGCAGGACCAAATCCTTATCGTTGGGAAGACAAAACCACTGAAGATATTTTTGCTGGTAAGAAAGTTGTGGTATTTTCCTTGCCAGGTGCGTTTACTCCTACTTGTTCTTCAAATCATTTACCGCGCTACGAAGAATTATATGATGAATTTAAGGCTCAAGGTGTAGATCAAATCATCTGCGTTTCTGTAAATGATGCATTTGTAATGTTCCAATGGGGTAAGCAAATTGGAGCCAAGAATGTTTACTTGCTTCCCGATGGCAGCGGTGAATTTACCCGCAAAATGGGAATGCTTGTTGATAAGTCAAATTTAGGTTTCGGATATCGTTCTTGGCGTTATTCCATGCTGGTGAATGATGGCACTATTGAAAAGATGTTCGTTGAACCTAACTTTGGAGATAACTGTCCCATCGATCCTTTTGAGGTTTCCGACGCTGATACCATGTTGGCTTATCTAAAGGGAGGTAAATCGGCTGGTGTTTCCGAGCCTCGTCGTGCATTTGTAGGATAGTCGAGAAATTTTGGATTTGACAGCAAGTTTGGGGGCATTATTGTCCCTCAAACTTTTTGAAAAGCAGCTATTTAATGGTTGTCTTGGTTGCTGAAGGTAATATACATATTTAAGGCTGTTATAACAATATTTTTTACTACAATCTTGATTGATAAGAAGGAGTGGTAATTATGAAACTGAATAAAAAGAATCTTGCCGAACGTGCGGATACAGTATACGATGCCATCGTGGTTGGCGGTGGAATGGGTGGTTTATCGGCTGCGATTTATCTTGCTCGTTATGGACTCAAATGTCTCGTGATTGAAAAAGGAAAGGGACGTTCTATATGGATGCAGGATTTACGAAATTATGTTGGCTTAAGTCCAGATACTAGCGGATGTTCGATTGTCAATCAATCTACAAAGCAAGCGATTGAATGGGGTGCAGATCATTTGCAGGGGTTTGTAGAAGATGCTACTGAGGAAGGCGATACCTTTGCAGTTAAAGTAAAAATTGGTAGGAAAGACAGCGTTTATCAAGTATTTAGAAGTAAATATTTAATTGCTGCATCGGGTGTGATTGATGTTTTACCCGAATTAGAAAATATGCAGAATGTTTACGATTATGCAGGGTATACACTGCACGTCTGCATGATTTGTGATGGTTTTGATATGTGGGATCAAAAAGCAGTTTTGATTGCAGGGAAGGAGTCTCAAATTAATGCTGCTTTTGTGATGAACTGGTTTACTCCTTATATTACGGTGTTGACTCACGGATTATGTGAAGTGGGTGACGAGATGAAGCAGAAGTTAGCAGAACATGGTTATCCCCTTTACGAAAAGAAGATTGCTAAATTCTTGGGTGAAAAGCATCAAATGAGTGGTGTTGAATTAGAAGACGGCACGATAATTGAAGCAACCACTGGTTTAATTAATATGGGTTCGATTTACCACAATAAATATTTGAAGGGTATTGATGGGTTGGAATGGGATGGTGAAAATTTAGTAACTCATGATTTAGCTCAAACCAGTCACGAACGTATTTTTGCTTTAGGAGATTTGAAAAAAGGATTGAATCAAGTTTCTGTTGCAGTCGCAGATGGAACAATGGCAGCCACTCAAATCTGGCGGAATATTCGTCGAGCAAGTCAACCAAGGAAGTGGGAAGCGAATATTAGATAATTGGTAATTGGTAATTGGTAATTGGTAATGGCTTGAATTTCGCTGTTACCAAACTCCATAGATAAGCTTAACGAACTAATTATTCTGTGGATAGGGTAAATATTGGAGAAGTTTGATTTTACCCGTTGATTTTTTCTAAAACAGACTCTATATAGGCACACCTATTCCTATTATATTTTTACCATACCACAATTTTTATTTGAGGACAAATTAATGGTAATGAAATTTCTCCTCATCCTACTTCTAATAAATCAAAGCTTTGTTGTATGTTAATTACCTATTACCAATTACCTATTACCAATTACCCAATCCCCAATTCCCAATTATTTGAGAAACTACCATAAAGCTGATACCGTCTGAACAATGGTAAATCATTCGGGGTTTTGAGCTTGAATCGTTCTAATTACTGGCAACTTTTACCTTATATCCGTCCCCAGTGGCAGACTATTGCGAAAGGTTTTGTGGGAATTATCGGATACGTGATAGCTACTTTGGGATTAATTAAGCTAGTTGAAGATTTAGCAACTCCCTTTGGACAAGGTAATGTTTTAGAAATAGCAAAGCTTGCGGTTATATTAGCGGCAGTTTTCTTAATTAGGGGATTTTTTCAGTCAGTTCAAGATATTTACATGGCAAAGGCTGCTTTAAGAGTAGCTTTTAATCTCCGCAAGCAGGTTTACGCTCATCTACAAAAGTTGAATTTAAGTTACTTTGAAACCGCTAAAGCTGGGGATTTATCTTACCGACTTACCGAAGATGTCGATAGAGTCGGGGAAGTTGTCCACAAAATGTTTCACGATTTTATCCCTTCTTCGCTACAGTTAATTGCCATTCCCATATACATGATTTACCTTAGCTGGCAACTAACCTTAGCTACATTAATTATTGCTCCCTTGATGGCAGTTTTGATTGCTTGGTTTGGCGATCGCCTGCAAAAGTATTCTCGTCGCAGCCAAAATCAAATATCGGATTTATCGGCAATTTTAACAGAGGTGTTTGGGGGAATCCGGATTATTCAAGCTTTTGCGGCGGAGTCTTACGAAGTTGCTAGATTTAGTAAGGAAGCGGAAGGTACTTTGCAGGCTAAATATAATACGGAAAGATTAAAAGCGATTCAAATTCCAATTATTGGATTTTTACAGGCATTAAGTTTTATATTATTATTATTCTTCGCTGCTTGGCAGATTTCTATTGAAAATATTACAGTTGGAACGTTTTTTAGCTATCTTTCGGCGGCAGCTTTATTAATCGATCCCGTAAGTCATACTACTAATAACTATAATTTATTTAAAGAAGGGGAAGCTTCTGTAGACAGAGTTTTTGAATTATTAGCAATTAAGCAAGCGGTAGTAGAAAAACCAGACGCGATAATTCTTCCCCGAGTTACTGGCAAAGTGGAATATTGCCACGTTAGTTTTGCATACGAAGCAAGTAAACCAGTAATTCAAGATGTTGATTTATTAGCAATGCCGGGGGAAGCAATCGCTCTCGTAGGAGCTTCCGGTGCCGGTAAAAGCACATTTGTCAATCTTTTACCGCGTTTTTATGATACTCAAAAAGGTCAAATATTAATTGATGGTGTTGATATCAAAGATGTGACGTTAAATAGTTTGCGAAGACAAATTGGAATAGTACCCCAAGAAACAATTATGTTTTCGGGTACGATAGCTGGAAATATTGCTTTCGGACAAACTGAATTTGATATGCAAGACGTTGAGAAAGCAGCGAAAATCGCCAACGCTCACGATTTTATCAGTCAAATGCCCGATGGTTATTATACCGTAGTTGGCGAACGCGGCGCGAAATTATCTGGTGGACAAAGACAAAGAATAGCGATCGCTCGTGCTGTATTATTAAATCCGAGAATTTTGATTTTAGATGAAGCGACATCTGCACTAGATTCGGAATCGGAAGCTTTAGTACAGGAAGCATTGGAAAGATTGATGGAAAATCGCACGGTGTTTATCATTGCTCACCGTTTGAGTACTGTGAGGAAATGCGACAGAATTTTAGTGATGGAACATGGGGAAGTTGTGGAATCGGGAACCCATGATGAATTGTTGGCTTTTGAGCGTCGGTATGCCAGGTTTTATGCGCGGCAGTTTAGTTAATGATAAAAATATAATCAATGTCCAAGGAAGCTACCAATATAAGAATTTTTTTTAATTAAGTTCATCATCTTGGATATATAATTGAATACCATTAAAGTTTCGTTCTCCTTTATCATATCGAACTACTAACTCGTATGCATCCATAATTAATTTATTTAATTTATGATAAAAATTATATTCTAATTGAATTGCGATTTATAGACATGAATTAGTATACAATTATGCCCGCAAAAGATAAATATCACGAAACTGTTAAAAATGCTTTAATTAAAGATGGTTGGACAATTACCCGAGATCCATTAAGGATTCGTTTAGCTCGCGGAAGAAATCTTTTTGTAGATTTAGGGGCAGAAAGATTTTTAGCGGCAGAAAAAGGAGTTGAAAAAATAGCAGTTGAAGTGAAAAGCTTTATCGGTGCTTCCGATATGAAAGATTTAGAACAAGCAGTTGGTCAGTTTATTTTGTATGCTCCTTTATTAAAACGTTATTATCCAGAATATATTCTTTATCTTGCAGTTAGTGAAGATACTCGTAAAAGAGTTTTTGAAGAAGAAGCAGGTCAAACTTTACTTGAAGATGGCATTATTCGTTTATTTACCTTCGATATTATTAAGGAGGAAATTGTCCGATGGATTCCTTGAATTCTAATTATCCCGACATTATCGAAAAAGTACTGCGAGATTATGCTGAATTTTTAGGTGATGATGACAACATACAAATAGAATTGGTATTTGATAGGGAACGCAATCGATATCTTTTAGTAGAAGCTGGATGGCAAAATGGTTATCGTATTTATGGTACTTTAATACATATAGATATTATTGATAATAAACTTTGGATTCAGCACGATGGAACTGAAGAAGGTGTTGCTATAGACTTGGTTGCTGAGGGAATTTCCAAAGATAAAGTAGTTTTGGGTTTTAGAGATTTTGAAGAAAGAAAGATTTCGGAATTTGCAGCTTCATGATTCATCTGTAAAGTAAGTTATTCTTTATTTAGTTTTGCAAACAAGCTTGAATTCCAGCTAAATAGGCTTTTTGAGTTAAGTTTACATTCTGTTACATAGTTTGCTTATGGCGCAATACTTGGCTGGTTGCTCGATCCACAGCATCAGCAAGTAGAAACTTATCAACCTGGTAAGACAGTAGAAATATTAGAAAATCCCCCAGAGTTATTCGGTGAGGAGGTTTTATCGGGCTTTGTACTGAATTTATGTCGGATTTATAATTAAAGCGATAGTATAATCTTTGCTCGCTACATCCAACAAGTTAAACAATATGACAATCGCCAACCAAAACACCAATACATAAACCTCACTCAATAATCACTGAGTGAGGTAACGTTATACTCATCAAAGTCAAGTCAACTAACTTTTAGTAAAGCTTAAAATAACTATATTTGTCTCCGAAAGATAAAATTATGATAAACTTCATATTACGTTCGCCTCCAAAATCGAACGCAAAGACGAAACCCCTAAACTGCATACGGGGAACATCTACCTTTCTTGATAAATCGCAAGAATTACTACGATAAATGCAATTCTGTGGCAAACCAAAATTTGACTGTATTTAAATAGATTTTTTATCTATCTAAACTTCTAAAATGTTAACCTTTTAAAATTTCTATAACTGATACAAATGATACCAAATAAAAGTAACATAGGGTTACAATATTTTCTTGGTATTAGTTTTATCTATGGAAATCAAGATTAAAATAATAAAAACTTTAATACGATTTGAATATTTATCCCAAGACAATATAGGCTATCAAGCATAGATAGTAAGCGGTAGGTCAAAATTCTATGCAGGAGTCTAATAAAAATTCTGGAGATAGTTTACGGCAATTTGTTACTCTAGCTGCCGTAATACTAGCTTTTATCGTTAACGTCTTATCAAATATTTTTCCGCTTAATGGACTTACCATTGGCGGAGTATCCAATGCTTTATTCAAAAACGTTTTAATAGTTCCTGCTAACTATGCCTTTGCCATATGGGGATTAATTTACCTGGGTTTGTTTGCTTTTGCGATTTATCAAGTTTTACCATCCCAACGAGATAACCCGAATTTACGTAAAACTGGATATTTATTAACTATTGCATCCGCAGCTCAATGTGTTTGGGTGTATCTGTTTTTATCGCGGTATTTTGCAGCTTCTGTGATTGCAATGTTGTGGATTTTAATACCGTTAATAGTTATCTATCTGCGTTTGGGAATTGGAGTTACACCTGCATCCCGCCCTGAAAAATGGTTTATTCGCTATCCTATCGGCATTTATCTCGGTTGGATAAGTGTTGCGACTATCGTTAATATTGCCAGTGCTTTGTATATTAATAACTGGAACGGTTTCGGCATCCCGGCTGAAACATGGACTGCAATTATGGTGATTACTGCTACTTTTATAGCCACTCTTTCACTTACCCAGCGTCAAGATTTTACGTATAGTGGTGTTACAGTATGGGCATTAGCTGCGATCGCGATAAAACATTGGGAAAATTTAAATTTGAAAATAGTAGCGCTATCAGGCATATTGCTTCTTGCAGTAATTGCTGTATTCTCAAAATTCGCGCAATCAAAAGTTAGAGGTTAAAAATTTAATAACTCCTAACTTATACCTGTGTGTGAGGTATGATTACTTCTTTCCCCATTTCTGCAAAGCTCGCTTCAGGGCACCATCATTCAAACTTTCCAATTCAAAAGACTCTCCCCTCTCGACTTTTTCCAAAGCTTGAAAAAATGCTTTGACTCCAGCAGCAGCACCATCGGGATGATCCATTATTCCCGTACCCGCATTCAAAATTACATCATCACCGTAATCTGCTATTGCTTGAGGTACGATGCCGGGGTGAATACCCGCAGAAGGAACCGGAAAAACATTGCGATCGCGCAAGCTATTTTTGATTTTTGCTTCCTCTGATGCATCAAAGGGTAAACTTCCATAATGTGCTGGATACAACACCGCATCAGCACCCCCATGAGCCATGAAAGTTCCTAGTATTACAGAATACGATATACCGTGGTCTGGAGCCGCACACAAAGCGCCTGCAAGGGCTGGATGAGTAAAAATAGGTACATTAATATCTGCATCAGTGGCTAATGCTTGCAGTACTGAGAATCCGTAAGGGAGTACGTTAAGTAACAATGCATTAGCGCCTTCTCTTACTAATAAACGCGCTTTTTCTAATAATTTATCTGCACTTCCGGTAACGTTAACGGCATACAATATAGTGCGTCCGGTTTTTTGCTTGATTTCATCAATCACTTGACGACAAGCTTTAAGACGTTCCAAGGTAGGAGCAACATCTAAGTCTCCAAGAATCTCATCATCTTTAATAATATCTAGACCTGCGTAAGCAACTTGTTTTAAAATATCAGCATGGTCTTGGGCACTAAGTCCTAAAGCTGGTTTAAATATTGCCATAATTAGAGGACGGTTAAATACTCCGAGTCTTTCTCTAATTCCAGAAATACCAAGCTTAGGTAACAAACCATAATTCTCGGATAATTTTACTGCTACAACTTTTGCAGCCCCTGCCATTGAATATTTACCAAATATCATTGTTAGCAAGCTGGAAATATCATTCTCGACGTTTGCTTCGGGGAACCTAACTTTTGCTTGACTATAACCAGTATTATCTTCGGTTTTTACTGCAATGACTTGTCCAAGATGCTTGCTTAAAGTTGCTTCTCGGTGAGCAAAACGAGCATCCCAAGTACCCGCAGTTTGTCCAACAGCAATAACTTTAGCTTGTTTTTGGGCATCTACTCCGGGCGGAAAACGATAATCAACTTCAATCATCAGCTTGTCATTTATGACTTTACTCAATTATTTCAATTATTCAATTTAGCTTTAAAGAGTGAAGTGGGGAATAGAAAATTAAATTTATCAATCTATTACCCAGGTTAAAGACTTTCTAAATAACTGAGCAAATCGGCCATTTCTTCCGTACTGGGTTGAAATTTTGGCATTGGCGGGGTATCTCCACTAATAACTTGGTGAATCAGTCCATAGCGAGATTTATGTTTGGACACTGCTTGTAGAGAAGGACCTACGCTTCCCGTTGCTTCCAAACCATGACAGCCAGCACAGTTAATTTGAAAAATTGCGTGTCCTTGAGTAGGATTTCCTGTTTTAGAAAGTACACTTTTGATATAGGGATCGGAAGTTCTCACCATGTTTACAGCAAAAATGCCTAATAGGATTGCTAGCAAAACCGCTAACGAAAAGAATGCGATTCGCCCCATTAGAGTATCCGGTTTGGTAATCTGGTTATCCAAAAGGTTTGCTGTCAAAGTCGGTGTCTACAAAAAAATATTTCATTTCATACACATAGCTTAAAAGTTCTTGACTGTCTGTGCAAGCACTAATCGCCAATTTTCCTACCCAAAATGCACCTCAAATTCTTTCTAGGAGCGCTCTAGGGCTACTTTCTTTGATAAGATGAAAGACAGTAAACAAATATGAAAAACTGCGATCGGGAGACTCTAATGGTTGAACCTCTACTTGATGGAATGGTTTTAGGTTTAGTTTTTGTTACTTTAGCTGGTTTGTTTTATAAAGCCTACGAACAATACAAGCGCGGCAACGAGCTGGGACTGTAAAAGTTATCAGTGAAGAGTTACCAGTTATCAGCTTGTTACTTATATCTTTAGCTCATGCTGGTGAATTTATAGGTTTATTTTTGAAAACAGAAGTCCTTAAAGTGGACGCAAAATTTTATTTAGTCCTCTTCTAGAGGACTTTTGCTGTTAAATGACGTTTTAACAGCTATTGGTAGAATCGGAATCCCCGTGAGTAAACATCAGCGTTTCCCAATAAAGTATCCTATTGAAGAGAATAGATAGTGTTCGCTGGTTACTGATAACTGTTCACTGATAACTGTAAAAACTGACGGTGGTGTTGCCATAAACTTTTTGACGGCAAATTTCCCAATCTGGCATTTGTGGTGGTGTCCATAATTTGGGATTATGCTCTACTGCGATTTCTCCGTCTCGATCTAAAAGCTTGTAGCGAGCAATAGCTTCTAAAACCGGTTTATACAAATCGCTTGCATAAGGTGGATCTAAATAAATTCTGTCAAACTGCTGTTCATTGAGTTTGGGTAATTGCTGTAATATATCTCCTTGCAAAAGTTCCCATATTTGTTCGGAACTTGCTACTTGCTGCCAATTTTGCTTTATGACACCGCAAGCACTTTTAGATTTTTCTATACCAACTACGAGTTTAGCCCCTCTACACAAAGCTTCTGCACCCATAGAACCAGTTCCGGTGCATAAATCTAACCAGCGACAATCAGCAATCTTTCCTTGCCAAACATTGAATATAGCTTCTCTTACTCTCGCACTTGTAGGTCTGGTTTGCTTCCCTGGTAATGTTTTTAACTGACGTTTACCGTATATTCTTAACAAAATGTTTTCGCGTCTTTAGAGATTTTGGCGACAATAGTAAAACTTGCTGCCACTATTCTATAGCAGAAACCACACAGCATTGCTCTGGCATTAAATTAAAATCATTGGCATTGACAATTAAATATGGAATACTTGCAATTTATTAAACAGCGACTTTTTCACGTACCTGAGAGACAAAATTAGAAAGGATTTGTAGTCCTACATTAGAAGATTTTTCGGGGTGAAACTGAACTGCGGTTACATTATCGTAAGCGATTGCAGCAGTTACAGTTTGACTACCATGAGTTACGGTTGCTGCATTCACTTTTTTCTCTATTGGATCGACATAGAAAGAATGAACAAAGTATACCCAAGGTTGGGGTGGTAAATGCTCCCATAAAAGGCTCCGTGGCTGAGTTATTTCCAACTGATTCCAGCCCATATGAGGAATTCTTATTTCCGACTCCGCGCGAAAACGTCTCACCTTTCCTTTAATGATTCCTAATCCATTTTCAACTCCTTCCTCAGACGATTCAAATAGAATTTGCATTCCCAGACATATTCCTAAAAAAGGTTTACCTGAAGCCACTACATTTTTTATTGGTTCAATCAAACCTCGCGATCGCAAATTTTGCATTGCCGGATCGAAGGCACCAACTCCAGGCAATACAATTGCCATAGCTCTTTCCAAATCTTTGGCAGAACTTGTAACTTTAGGGGTTGCACCAGCTTTTTCTAAAGCCTTACAAACTGAGTGCAAATTTCCCATGTCATAATCTATTACTGCAATTACCGCCATTAACCTACTCCCGATAAATTTATAGATGGAGGGTAAACAATCTTAAATAATAAATTTTGTGCCGCAAAGATTGTTATTAACTTCCGAACAAAATTTGGCTTATACGTTACAAATCAATTTGCTCTAAAGACTTACTGCTTAAAATTACTTTACATTGTTATAGTCATAGTTAATTTGATTCTCAAAGCTAATTTTACCTGGAAATTTACAACCTGTTAGTTTAAGGAAAATTAAAGAACAGTGAACTTTTAACTCTATGCTATTCTAAGCGGCTCAATCATGCAAAGTAATAAGCCATTAATTTCAAAAATTAAGTGAGAAAAATAGTAGATCTGACGCTTTCTCAGAACTTTTTTTTAGAATTGAGTGAATAGAAACCAACTTGTTCATCTCTACTATTACTTAATTTTCTAATCAACATCTAATAACTACTATAGTACAGATATATTACGGCAACAGTAAATAATATAGGTAGGAGTATTATGTGTTGTATATAACTGTTGACTTCAAACAATTAAAAGCCAACATCGCTTTTCTGGGTTGACATCAAATACTTGAGAGGTGAATTTGTTTTGAATGGTTTTATGATTCAGTTTTAGGTAGGTGCGTAGTCTCTTAAATTATTAATTGCTTCATACTTATTCACGTTATTATTTTGACAAATAAAAATGTCTAATTTTGCTGTTAATTTATGATTCATAGATTGATAGATAGGCACTTTCATCGATATAGGTGCGTCTTTAATGAAACGCAAAAACTAAGGATATATGTTCTCATTCTTACTTAATTTTCCTATCGCTCAAACAACTACTCCCACCCCGGCACCTGTAGAAGTAGTACAACCACAACAAGTGCGTCCTTTACCGGGTAAACTTGATAACATTCCAGTTTTTAATAGCAACAGTCCGGAATTAGTTCTCAAAGAAGGAATTCTGCTTTCGACATTTCCGTCTAAAGGAAAAAAAGTGTCCTCAGCACATCTTAATTTTCCTTTTAAAGGACGTTTTGATATATTTGCCCATCATGTTGCCAAAGCATCTGCACCGGATGATTTAAGGACGTTATACTTAGGGATAATTCTGCATAACCCAACCTCACAACCTGTAACGATAAATGTATTACATGGAGCAAGCTATTTAAGTCAACCGGATGCACCATTTATTGATTTACCATCCCAAAAAAATAATTATTTTGGTCGAGTTTTTGCAGGTCCCGGAAGTAGAGTAACGAGTGATGTTCTTAGAAAACGTCGTCAATCGACAATACCTGCTCAACTAACAATTCCAGCAGGGGAAAGTCGCATGATGATGAATGCACCCATTCCAGTAAAAGAACTGGAACCACCTATAAATGGACGTTCTACCTTAATGCGACTGTGGAGTAGTGATAAGGTATATGCTGCATCTTTAGCAATGTTTGCACCTACTAATGCTGATGAGAGCGAACGTCCCCCAACTTTACAAGAATGGCAAAATCTACTTGATAACGGTGATTTAGCAGGACCAAGAGATAAAGCACCTACACCACCAGAAGACATTAACAAACCAATAATTTACGGCAGAGTATCGGGAGTTGCAAAGGGTTCTCAATGGAATTCTTTAGTCGTCGATAGTCCTAAAAAAACTTATTTAACAATTCCTCAACCTGGTAAAGCTTTTTCCTACGGTATCGCTACCCTACATCGCGGAACTTTAGGAACCGATCAAATTCAAAGTGCTAAAATGTTAGCACGTTATTCCGATACCGCATATTACGCTCATGGCAATTATGGGATTTGGTACAGTTTACAGTTACCCTTACTAAATAAATCTTCAGCACCGCAGACCGTAAAAGTATCATTGCAAACACCAATTAAGGAAGATGAGTTAACCAAAGATGGATTGCGCTTCTTTGATAATCCATCTAAACGAGTTTTCTTTCGCGGTACGCTAAGATTGCGTTATACAGATGATAAAGGATTACCGCGTACTCGCTACCTACATTTAGTGCAAAATAGAGGTGAAAGAGGAAAACCTTTAACAATATTGAATATGAAACCAGGTGGTAAAAGACTTGTAGAAGTTGATTTACTTTATCCCCCAGATGCGACACCACCGCAAGTACTTACAGTTGAGACGGAAGATAAATAAAATTTTCTCGTAGGGTGCTGTGACGGTTACGGTAATTTATGAACTGTAACGAAATTTTTAAAATTTACCGTCACGCACCAATTTATCAGAAATGTGTAAGTTAAGACACTCAGTATGTAAAAAATTTATATCGTCAAGAAATTACAGAATTAAAAAAAACCAAAAAACCCTTCTGAGTATTACAGAAGGGTTTTTTGGTTTGTTTTGAATTAAAAACCTGGCACCGAGCTATTTTCACAGGAGGCAACCCTCCAACTATCGTCGCCGCAACAGCGTTTCACCTCTGAGTTCGGGATGGAATCAGTGTGGTTCCACTGTGCCATAGGCACCAGGAAACTTGTAGGGAATACAGAGTCCCTGAAGGCTGCATATTAACGCGAATAATTTTGTTTGTATTTACAATGATTGTTGGTTTGAGGTCAAGCCCTCGGTCTGTTAGCATGGCTCGGCTACATACATTACTGCACTTCCACCTACCACCTATTAACGG